>JANXYE010000655.1 GCA_025350285.1 Chloroflexota bacterium | reverse complement strand
GCCTGTGCGTATGCTTGGCGCAGCGGTTCACACCGAGCAACCTGACAAGGGGATGGAGATGGGCGAAAAAGAAACCGGCGCGGCTCTTGCGACAGAGCGCCGCACAAATCTTGTCGATACGGCCGCCATGCCAGACGGCGGACGGAAACCCGAAGACGACGTCGTGGACGAGACGGCGCCGGTCACCCCAGCCGATGGCCCCAAGGGCTTGAACGCGATCAATGTGAAGCTAGCCTGAGCCCGGAGGGTTCGCCGCGCGGGCCGGCGGCGCCCACGTCCGCGATTCGGCGCCCGTGCCGAAGCGCCTCCGTCCGACCAACAAGGAGCGAGGACATGGGGAATGACCGTCCGCCGCCCGTGTACGATGCGGTGGTCGTCGGTGGCAGCCTTGCGGGGGCGGCGACGGCGATACACCTCGCCGGGGCCGGCCGGAGCGTGGTCCTGCTCGAACGTTCACGGGCGTTCAAGCGCAAGACGTGCGGCGAGGGACTGTTTCCCCAGGGGGCGCGCGAACTCGAGCGGCTCGGCCTCCTTTCGGCGGCGCGTGAGCGTTCTGTACCGCTCAGGGGCGTACGATTTCACGCGGGCAAGGCGATTGCCGCCGCCGCCATGGGCGGCGGTGGCGGGATTGGCCTGCGCCGCGAGTGGCTGGATCCCCTGCTGCTCGCCCGGGCCGAGGCCGCCGGCGTCGAGGTGCGTCGCGGGGTAACCGTTCGCGGCTTGCCGCGCGATGGCCCGCGCCTGCGCGGGGTGAGCACCGGCCAGGGCGATGTCCTCGCCCGCGTGGTGATTGGCGCCGATGGGCTGAACTCGCGGGTGCGCCGCCTTGCGGGCCTCGACGGGAAGCGGCGGGGGAGCCGCTACGGCATCAGCGCGCATGTGCGGGTGCATGGCGACCTTCAGCCGTTCGTCGAAATCTACTTCGAACGGGGATACGAACTCTACATCACGCCGGTGGGCGAGGCCGAGGCGAACGTCGCGCTGCTGTTGCGAAAGCCGGCGATGCACCACTTCGCGGGCGGTCTCCGTGCGCGCTTCGAACTCGTCCTACGCGCTCATGCGGCACTACGTGACGGCTTCGAGCTACTGGACGAACCGCTGGCGGCGGGGCCGTTCGCGGCTTCGTGTACGCGTCCCTGGCGGGCCAACCTGCTGCTCGTTGGGGACGCCGCTGGCTTCTTCGATGGCATCAGCGGGGAGGGCATGTCCGTCGCGCTCGTTTCCGCGCGGGCTTGCGCCGAGGCCGCCGATCGCTACCTGGACGAGGGGAATTACCAGCCGTTTCGGGAGTACGCGAAGCGACGAGCCGCGCTCGTCCGCAACTCGAATCTGCTGGCCCGAGTTTCGCTTGCGCTCGGTGCGCGGCCAGGGCTGGCACGGGTGGCCGTGCGTAACCTCCAACGCAAGCCCCAAACCTTCGAGAAGCTGGTCGCCATCAGCAGTGGCGAAGCCAACCTCCGCGCGGTCCGCCCCCGGGACCTGCTGGCCTTGGCCACCGGCATCTGAGCCGCGGCCACAACGCTGGTCGCCGCTAAAACAGCCGCGGGATGAAGCGCTTCTTGCCGGCGAAGTGGCGGGCGTAGCCGGGCAGCGTCATCAGCGCGGCCTCTTCCTCGTGGATGCGGACGGTGAGCAGGGCCGCGTTCAGCACAGTCACAATCAGCGCAAGTTTGGGCGCCCGGAAGGCCATTGGCAGCGCGAGCAGTTCGAGAATGACGACGGCGTAGTTTGGATGGCGGACGAAGGCGTACGGACCGCCCGTCTCGACCTCGGTCCCGGCTGACACCGCGCCGCGCGCGTTCCAGCGGCGCCCGAGCGTGAGCAGCACCCAGGCGCGGACCGGCTGGACAGCGAGCAGCAAGAGCAGCCACGGCTTCGAACGTTTGTGGCCCGAAAGCAGCGTCCCGGCGATCGCCAGCGCGTGCACGCCAATGATGAAGGGGTAGGTCGCGCGGCTCAGTCCGGTTTCGGCCGCGAGGCCGCCCGCGGCCAGGTTCCGCTTCGAAAGCGCGAGTTCAGCGAGGCGTGCGACGGCCATGTACGCGCAGACGAGAAGCCGCGTTACCACGCGCCGTCCACCAGCAGCAGTTCGACCGAAACACCAGGCCCGAAGGCGGCTATCACCGCTGGGCCGGGCTCCGGCGCCCATTCGAGGTAGCGCCGGATGACATCGAAAATTGCCGCGGACGAGGTGTTGCCGTGCTCGCGCATCGAATCCCAGGACCAGCGCGTGGACTCGCGCTTCAACCCGAGGCGCGCTTCGATCCCCGAAAGAATTCGCGCGCCGCCCGGGTGCAACAGCCAGGCACGCACATCAGCCGGCGAAAGCCGGTTGCGCGTGAGCAGTTGGGCCGCCGCCGCTTCAACCGCTGGCGGCAGGAGCGTCACAAGCTCGCGCTTCAGCACCGGGTAAAAGCCGTGGCCCGTCAGGTCGAACCCGAGCGCGTCGCGGGTGCCCGGAATGAGCATCGTCATGCTGTCCAGGACTCGCGCGCCGGGGCCCTCGCCAGCCTGTAGCAGGCAAGCGCCAGCGCCGTCGCCGAAGATGAGCGTGGAAGTGATGTTCCCTTCGCCGCCGCCCGCATGGAACGACAGGGAGCAGAGTTCGGCGGCCACGGCGAGGGCCGACGCGCCAGGATGCGCGCGGAGGTAGTGGGCCGCGTGGGCGAGCGCGACCACGCCGCCCGCGCAGCCGCTCTCCGTGATCGGGAGGCGGGCCGTATCACAGCGCAGCCCCAGCTGTTCGACCAGTTGGACGTTCCAGCCGGGCACGCTGTAGCCGGTGCACGAGGAAGTGACGAGACAGCCCACCTGTTCGCGCGAGGACTCGCCGAGCGCCCGCGCGGCGGCTTCGAGCGCAAGGCCGGGAGCCGTGTTCTGATAGATGCGGTTGCGCTCTTCGATTCCACCGAGCTTCACGAGTTGGTCCGGCGCGAGCGTGACCGCGCGGGAGGCGATCTTCGTGCCCCGGGCTATTGCCGCAACGCGGCGCGGGTCACCGGCGAACAGCCCGATCTGACGGGCCGCTTCAGCCTGCGGCACGCGATATGGCGGGTGGGCCACGCCCGCGCTGACGATCCGGACGGATTCCATTGAGGAAGCCTACCCCGTCCGATGGCCGCGGACACATCCGCTCGCTTACCTGGCCCAACGCCGTGAGAGGATGGGTCAGGTCGGGCCGGGCCTGATCGTCTCGCCGCCTGGGTGCTCAGCCTGAAACCGCAGAGATCCATAACTCAGCAGGCCCACGAAACCGGGAAGCAACAACGTCGTCAGGCGCCAGGCGAGCGTCCCGGCAACGGCCGAATCCAGCGGGACTCCGTAGTAGTGGAGCAACACGGGGATCGTGGCTTCTACAAGCCCGAGCCCACCCGGGAGCAGTGGGACGATAGTGACCAGGATCGAAGCGACGTACGCGATAAGAACGACCCCCATGCCCACGTGAACGCCGACCGAAATGAGCGCCAGCCGCAGACAAACGGCGTCCGCCAGCCTCGAACCGAACGTCGCCGCCGCGATCCGGAATCCATCACCGCGCGAAGCGACCACGCCGACCGCCGTCGCCTGCAGGCGGAGCGCGTTCTCCCTCGCTCCCGCCCCGCCCCCGCGCCAGTTCAGCGCCTCGAGTAGGCGGCCAAGCCGGTCCGCCAGCTCCGGCCGTCTGACGATGACCGCGGTGAGAGCCAACGCGGCGACGAGGAAGATGGCTCCACCGAGAACCAGCGCACGGGAATCGTCCGGCACCCGCCCACGGAGCGTGGCCGTAATCGCCGTCAGAATGGCCAGCACCAGGAACGAACGAACGTTAAACCAGGCGGACAGGAAAAACGCCAGGGCCGCCCGGCCGGGCTCAATGCCGCGCCGCGTGAGCTCCCTGGCGGCGAGCACCATGCCCGGCGCTGGCGCGCCTGGTACGAGCGTCCCGAGCCCATACACGACGAGAGCGATCCGGACGGCTACGAATCGGCGAAGATGAGGCCGACCGCCCACGAGCCGCGACAATTGGAAACCCAGCAGCGCGTAATTCAGCCCCTGGGCGGCTACCGCGGCGGCCAGCCAGGGCAAACTCGCGTCCGAGAGGACGTCGGTGGCCCCGGGAAGATCATCCGCCACATTGGAGACGACGGCCAGCACCGCCGCCGCAATGAGAACGCCGAGCGCGAGACGCAGCAGCGCCCCCCTCGAGACCGGAGACCTCGGAGACTTCGCCGGAAGAGACGCGTTTGGCTGGGCGGCATCGGCCATCACCGTGAGTCTACGGGACGGACGGGGGCACGCCAGAAGCAACGAACTGACCCCCGCTGTATCCCGCCCAAAACGAACGGCCTCCTCACCGTATGCTGGCTCTGTGGCTGAGGACGAAGCACTGGCGCCGAACGGCTCGCGAACGGCCGGCTCTGCACTCGACCGGCGGGCGCTCGCGCCGCTGGTGGTGCTGGCCTTCACCCAGGATGCCATCTACGCACTGATCTTCCTCTCGTTTATGAACCACTACCTGCTGGGAGTACTGAAGGCATCGGCGGCCCTGCCCGCGTACACGCTTGCACTCTATGGCGCCGCGAGACTCGTCACCCACCCCCTTGCGGGGAAGCTGATAGATGCCACCTCGGCCCGCCTTGTCCTCCGTCTGAGCATCGTCGCGCAACTCCTCGCAGTCGGGCTGTTGGTCGCCGTCCAAAGCCTCGCCGCCTTTCTCATCGCGGCCGTCCTGTTGGCTGTCGGCTACGCGAGTATCTGGCCGCTGATCTACGAAACGCTGGCCCGGACGCAGCCCAGCGAGACGCACAGCAAGGCAGCCGGCACGTTGGCGATCGTGGGGTACATCGCCACCGGGTTCGGCTTTCTCTGCGGCGTTCTCATTGGCCGCCTGGTGCACCGAAGCGCGCCCTTCCTGCTCACTGGCGCGCTGGTGGCGCTGGCTGGCCTGACGCAAGGTTCCAGGGCGTTTGCCGCATCCCCGGGCGTTGCTCCGGGGCCCGGCGCCGACATGGACGGCGCGCCGGCTGGACTGGCGCCTCCCGGAACGTCGGGCCAACGCGGGCGACTCCTCTTCTTCGGCCTCATCATGTTCCTCGATTTCGCCGCCATCTCGTCACTCGCGGGCGTGTATGGGCCATTCACGCGCATCTCGCTCGGCATCAATCTGGCGCGGACCACGCTTGTCTTGCTCCCCGCCGGGGCGGCCGCCGCCGTATCGCTTTACTGGATGTCGAAATACAGCAGGCCCCAGCGGCGGCTACGAGAGATGTCCGTCCTCTACCTGCTCGCCGGCGCCGGCGCCCTCGGCCTGGCCGTCTCGCCGACACCGTGGGCAGCCCTGTTCGTGGCCATCGCCCTCGGCGCGGGATTAGGGGGCATTGGGCCGATCGTCGCGGCGACGGTCGTCGATCTGAGTGGAACCTCCAACCGCGGCGCAATCGTCGGCAGTCTGCTCGCCATTGAGGGACTCGGGAGCGTGGCCGGTCCTCTCACGGTAGGCCTCGTGACGGACCTCCTGAATCCGCGTGCCGGGATGGCCTCTATCGCCGCCATCTTCGTCACGTTGGTCGTCGTGACAGCGTCTGGCGTGCGTCGCGAGTGGAGGGCTGCACCCCGACAGCCACTGCGAACTGCCTGATCGGACCCCGGCCCAATTGGTGCCGGGGGACGCGGTTACTCCACCGTTCGAGTTACGGCCGGACAGACAGAGTCCAAATCCGACTACCTACGAGTA
>JANXYE010000645.1 GCA_025350285.1 Chloroflexota bacterium | reverse complement strand
CCTCCGAGCCGCGCACCGCCGCTACCAGCAACGACGCCGCCATCGCGGGCGAAACAAGGTTCATGTTGATACAGAGGTCGTAGGTCTCCGCCGCCTGCCAGTCCACGCCGTATACGCCCTTGTAGTAGGACTTGCGCTCCTCATCGTGGTCGTGGACCTGCTTCTCGGCCTCGTCCGGCTCTATGCCCGCCGCCTGAAGGCGTTGTGTGCGCGCCTCCGCCGAGGCGCCGATGAACACCGAAAGCGTGTCCGGCCGTCCGCGCAAGGCAACCGCCGCGCCGTGGCCATCAATGACGACCCCGCCCCGGTTCGCCAGCGAACCCATTACCTCTTCGACCGCCAGGCGCACCTGGTCGTCCGGCACAAGGGGCGGGACGAGGGCCGGCACGCTGGCCATCCCCATCGGCTCCGCGGACGCCATTGGCATTGTCGCGAGCGACTCCAGCACCCGTTCTACGAACGAGCGGTGGTGGGTTGCGCGCTCGACGTCTTCTTCGTGGATCTCCGGGTCGGAGCCGGCCGCCTGGAGGACGATCCGTTCGTTGTAGTAGTGCCAGCCGAGCTGTGAGGCGGCGAGCAGGGCGACGTTGCTCCCACTGCTGCCTGCCTGCGAAGTGACCGCGATCGCGCGGACCGGCTGTGGCCCGGCCGGTGATTCGTGGCCACCCACCGTGTCTTCCGGCGCACTGCCGCCGAAGGTGAGCGCTGGCGGCAACGCCGCGGCGTCCAGGTCCACGGGCATTACGAGCGCACCCGAGATGAGCGCGCCGGGGTGGGGATGGAACTCCACCGGCCCGCGCCGCTCATGCTGGAGATGCGAGAGCAACTCACCATCGAGTGCTTCGAGCGTCTCGTGGGTGGCGTCGAAGTTCACATCCTCAACGGTGAGTACGTTCACGGAGGGTGAATCGGAGACCTCGATGCCGGCCGCCGGGTCGCCGGCACAGTCCGCGCTCACCGGCAGGTGGGCGAGGCAGAGTTCGAACTCGAAGCGGACGAACGGCTCTCCGACTTGTTCGACGCCGCTCGTGATGGCCCACGATCGGAGGCGGTCCGAGGCGTGTTCGATGGCCCCAACGGAGGCCTCGGCGGGCACCCAAACCGTGCGCTGGGCTTCGCGGCGGTGGTAGCTAAGTGTGTGCATGGCACGCTTCCTTTCGCTGAGAGCGGTTCTCCGGGGTGGGCGGCGCGGCGCTACTTCCGCCTGAACGAAATGCCCCCCGTAACGAGGCTCAAGACGACGGCGATGGCGAGCGCGACGAAGAAGACCTTCGCGACAAAGATGCCAAGCCCCCCGAACACGAGGATGAGCAGAAGGAGGATGAGTAGAGCGGCGAGCATAGCTGCACTCCCTGGCTGGAATGCCCCCAACGCTACCCCTACCTCCGTTGCGACAGGCTCTACACTCCAGTGAAGACGTTGCAAACGCATCGCGGCGACGTGACATGCGAAGCCGATCAACCGCCGATCAGCCGAGACCGCGGAGGCGGCCGGCAACGCATGGCGAACCGCCGCCTCTCTGCCCCTCCGCGGCCAATCGCTGAAGCACCACACCCGAATCCCGTTCGGAGTGCGCCGGAATTTACAGTCCGATAACACTCAAGCCGGTCGAGATGTGGTAGATCTATCGTGCCGAATCCGCCGCAAGGTGGAACGGGGGACCCAACTCCCTCTGGGGTGAATCTCCGCGCAAGCGGAGTAGGCGACTCCCTCGCCGAACCCGTCAGCTAACCTCGTAGGCGCAAGGGAGAGGCGCGGCGGCCGCTAAGCCCGCCACAAGCCTCTCATGGCATTGATAGCGGCGATCGGTGATCCTTCCCTGGAAGGACCGCTTGGCGGCGCTGTCACCAACCTGGAGGCAAGTAAATGCTCGAATCCCTGCGAGAAGCCCTTCGGCGGACCTTCGCCGGCGCCCCCGCGCCAGCCTACGTCCTCATCCGCCCGGAGCATGCCCGCCGTTGCCCCGAATGCAGTTCCAGCTATGCGGCGATGGACCGCTATTGCCCGCGCTGCAAGACCGTCACGCCCGAATGGCGATTCGGGTAGATCCAGGAGTCCCTCCTCATTCGTGCGGCCAACCTCCCTCCGGCCGTACGGCGAAACAGCCACCCGCAAGGGTGGCTGTTTCGTTACCCGGGCGAACACGGGAGTCACGACGGGCCGCTGATAGCGTTCCGCGCCAAGAGACCGCTGCTCCCCCTCGCCCGCGAGGTACGAGTCGGGAGAGGGAGCCGGGGGGTGAGGGCCCTCACCCCATCGCGCGGTCCGTCGCCTCAGCGAGCTCCCGGAACCGCTCCTGCCCGACGGAAATGAACAACCCCTCGGATTCCGCGCAGAGCGTCTCGCCATCGTGCAGCGTCGCTGTCGTGAAGATCTTCCTGCCCTCCACCCGATCGACTCGGCCGTGGAAGATGAGATCCCTGTGCAGGGGCGTCGGCCGGCGGTAGTTCACCGTCAGCCGCCCCGTCATGCCCGGGTTTCCGGTCATCGATTGCACCATCCCCAGCACCTCATCGAAGGCCGCCGCCACAAACCCTCCGTGCACATGCCCCGGCGGACCTTCGTACGCGATACCGAAGACCACGTGGCCGATGACTTCGTCGCCCACCACACGCAGCACGAGCGGCGGCGCCAGCGGGTTGGCCGGCCCGGAGAGCGGGCTGTTGTCATAGAAACCGACCGGGTCGCCAGACGTGCTCGTCTCCGCGAAGCCCCAGAGCGGGCGGCCATGCGGCGCCAGCTCAAGGCGCGCATTGAAGGCCTCGGCCCCCAACGCCGCCGTGACCAGTTCCTCCTCGGGCGCATCGGTCTCGATAAGCAGGTCGATCGTCTTGCGAATCGCGAAAGCGAGACGGTGGAGGGCGAGGCGCTTGCCTTCCGGCGGGGCCTCGTGCGGGAGCCAGAGAGAGTGGCGCGTGTGAGCGGGTTCGGTCATGGGCCAAGGGTCAAAGGTGCGGCGAACCCGGTCAAGAACGCGCCCGCCGGTCACGGGATCGATGGGTCGAACTCCATCGAAACGTGGCCCGCCGCCTTGAGCGCGTCGTACTCGGCTTCGCTCACGCCGATGACCTCCCGGTAGACGTAATCGTTGTGCTCCCCCAGCGCGACCGGCGCCTGACGCACCGTGATCGGAGTTTCCGGCATCCGGTAGAACGGCGTGATGTAGCGATGCCGCCCAATCGGGTCCAAAAGTTCCTGTTCCTGGAAGACGCCGCGAGCGATGACATGCGGGTCGTCGTACGTCCTCGACGATTCGAGCACCGGCGCGGCCGGGATGCCGCGTGATTG
>JANXYE010000639.1 GCA_025350285.1 Chloroflexota bacterium | reverse complement strand
GGCTTAAATCAACACCCTGCTAGATTAGCGAGCGGCATGCAGATGACCGCTCCCATGAGGTCGCGGTACTGTTCCGGCGAGCGGTTCTCTCACCCACGCGGCGCAAAACTCTGAATCACACCCGGGGCTTCGTGGGATCTCGGCGCAAGCGGCTCCTATGTTGACGGTCGCTGGCTGCGTCGATTTGAACAGAAGAGGGACGGCGTCTGAAGCGGCACCGCCTGTCCTTCGCGGAGTTGCCGTGCCCAACGAAAAGTACACGCAGGACGACTCCCGCCGCGAAGATGACCGCATCCGCGGCCGGCTCGACGCTCTCCGCAGGCCGGCCAGGGCTCCCTTCCGCGACTTGAACCCGCATGTCCAAAAGAACCATACCCTCCTCTACGATTTCGACGAATCAGACAGGGCAGGACGCCGGCGTCCATGGGCGCTCTTCGCGGGTGTGGCTGGCGTTGCGCTGGTCGGCGTGATCCTGCTTGCCGCGACCCTCGGTGGAGGCGGAGATGACTCAGCCGGCGGCGGCGGACCGCCCGCCAACACGAACCCGCCGCCAATCGAACATGGCGCGGCTATCCTCGGCGTAGCCACTCCCACGTCCGACCGCTCCTCCGCCACTCCCGCAAGCGAGCGTTCGGCGACACCGAGTGCGGAGCCCGGCGTCTCCGCCGAAGGCGCCATCCGCGCCTCGTCGCTTGGCGTCGTCTCGCTCGATAACCTCGTGGCCTTCGCTTCGCCCATCCGTGGCATCGGCCGCATTGTCGATCGTTTCGGGGCGCCACGTGGCGTGGGCTATGTACACGCGGGCGTCGATATCGTCCCAGCGGCGGGCGGCACGGCCCAGGTCCTCGCCGCCTGTGAAGGCCCGGTCGTCGGGGTCGATAGCCTCGACGGCTACGGCAACTTCCTCGCGATCGATTGTGGGCGAGGCTGGCGAACGGTGTACGCCCAGATGTCTGAAATCACGGTCAAACCGGGCGATTCGGTGCACATCGGGGTAACGAAGCTGGGCACGGTGAACGGCTCGCTCCACTTCGAGATTCGTTTCAAGGGAGTGCCAACTGATCCGGCGTCGCTCATCGATGTAACCACCCTTCCGACGCCGACGCCCAGCGCAACCGCTACGGCCACCAGCTCCCCGACGAAGACGGCAACGAAGACCGCGACGACGGCTGGATCCACCCCAACGCCCCCTCCCGGCGCGCCTACGGCGGCTCCGGAAGCGACCCCTACGCCGGACCAGCCCACGGCCGTCGCCACCGCCGCGCCTCCTACCGCCACGCCAACCGTCACCCCGCGCCCGCCAACGCCAACCCCCACGATCAAGGTCGCTCCGCCAACCCCGACTCCGCGGCCGGTGATCAGGTAGCGGAGCTACCTTCTCGCGATGTGGTTTCGGTGGTCGATCATCGTGCAACGGTCCTGGGTGGCAGCGAGCCCGGCCGCGCGCGCTCGCTCGAGACCCTCGCCGTTGACGATCCCCTGCTGGAGCCAGACCGCGCCAGCGCCGGCCGCGATGGCGTCGTCGATGACCTGGTCCGTCTGCTCACCGCGGACGAACACGTCCACGAGGTCCACCCGCTCCGGGATGTCCTGGAGGCGGGCGTAGGCCCGCTCCCCGAGCACCTCTTCGGCCGCTTGCTGCACCGGGACGGGAATGATCCGGTAACCGTGCCCCTGCAAGTAGGCAGCTATCCGGTAGGCCGTGCGATGTTCGCGGGTGTCCAGCCCAACCACCGCGATCGTCTTCGCGTCCCGCAGCGCCGCGAGGGCGGGGTCGTTTTCGAACGGATTCATCTGCGTTTCCTCGGTTTCTGGCGCGAGAGGCGGCCTGGCGCCCGAGTCTCGACGATTGCGCCCGTCGCCGTGTCGATTTCGACCAGTTGCCAGCCTTCGGGAAGGTGCACGGTGCTCCCTGTCAGGGCCGCGACCGCGTTGCCGACGGCCAACGTGCGGTCCATCCCATCTTCCTGCCCGTAAGCGGGGACGGGCACTTGGGCGATGCGTACGCGCTTCCCGCTTTTCTTGACGATGCTCAATGCGAACTGCCGAAGGTCATCCGAGGCGCCCTTCCAGCGGTCGCCCTCGGCTCCTTCTACCGTCACTTCGAGATAGTCGATCTTGGCAAATGGCACGAGCTCCTTCGTACCGATGCCCATGCCCAGGTAGCCCTGCTGCCAGGTAGCCGATTGTTTGCGTGCGTCGATGATCACGTCCGCACCCGCCACCGCACTGACGAGGCCCATCACCGAGGCTGGCACGACGAAGAGGCATGCGAACACCACGGCCACCAGCGCCCAGAGCGGCGCGGCGCCCTGGCTCAGGGCAATCCAGGTGATGGCGCCCCCGGCCAGAGCGATCCCGAGGAACGGCAGGATAATCGTGCTGCGGGCGCTCTTGATTTCAATTTTGTCGGGTCCGATCACCGCCATCGAACGGTGGAGCACCACTTCCCTGCGTCCATCTCGGCGCTGGCCAATGACGTGATTCGGCAGCGGCAGTTCGGCCATCAGAGGAAAGGGTGGGGATTCGCGGCCGCTCTGGCAACCGGCTTGTCGGGCGCGACTATCGTGGTACTGGCTAGCCCCGCCGGATGCCGACGTTGGCGAACGAGGTCTGGTCGCGAGGTGCGAGGTCCGACAGCGTGATGGTGGCCTTGCGCAGCGATTGGATGTCGTTCTGCATGGCCGCGCGGGTGCCCATCTGCACCGCCCTGTCGGCGGCTTCGACGTCGGTCCATGAGTGGACATTCGCCGCCAAGTAGTCGAACCAGTCCTTCCAGAACCAGGGCTGGTCCGCCAACAGCTCGAACCGGAGTCTGGTGATTTTAGCGGCGGTGCGTTCGGTCTCCGCGATATCCTGGCGGGCGGTGGCGCCATCGAGGTCCTCGCTCAGTGCCTCCAACCGGCGGCCCTGGGACTCTGATCCGTACCGCGCCACCACGCGCTGGGTTTCTTCACGGTCAGCCATCGCCTCATCTCTCGTTCGGGGCCAGGCGGTCGTCTCATCCAAACTGTCCAGGGATAGTTGCAGGGCCTGGAGCGCCTGCTCGGCCTGCTGCCCGGTCCCCGGCTCCCCACCGTCGGCGGTGTGAATCAGGCCCGCAGTGCGTTCTGCCTCTCGATTCAGCCGCCGGACCTCTTCGCCCGTGAGGGTCGTAGCGGTGTCGTCGATGCGCTCGCGTTCCTTCAGGAGTTGTCTGGTCAGGTCGGCTGGTTTCGGCGACTCGCTACGCATATCAATGGCGAGTTCGAACGTCTGATCCAGCGTTGGTAGGAAGGCCCATGCGCGTGGCTTGCGTGACGCATCGACCTCCACCCGGAGTTCGACCGGCGAGCCTGCCGGGACGGTTCGATCGACCAGTTGGTCCGTGATCTCCACGTGGCCGACCACCTGGTTGCGCTCGGGCCGTAGCGCTTCGCCTTCCACGAGGTAGATGCCGATGACTTCGAGCTCTCCGCCCGGAACCAGGGCCAACGTTGTCCGGAATGGAAACGTCTGGCCCGTGGGCAGGGGCGTGCCGCGTTCGATGAGCAACTCTGCCTGGCTGCGTCCACTCCCGGAATCGCGCAAGACCACCCTGAGTGAGCGCGCGAGCGGCGGCGCCGCGGCCGTCAAGCCGCGGGAGATCAGGAACTCCGCTTCCCCGAGCCGGGATCCCTGCTGGTCGTACGCGGTCGCCGTGAAGACGTTCGCGCCGCGCAGGCGAAGGGGGACACGCGTGACTGCCGCGCCGTTACGCAGCGGCAGACGCCCGGAACTCCAGCCACCGTCGCTCGATCTCAGTTCGACCGCCACGGCGGCCGCACCTTCGACCTGGCAGCCGACGGCGGTCTCGTCATCCTCGGTCACGGCGGCGTGGCGGAGCGTGATGGCCGCCGAACCCCCGGCCGCCTTGTTCGAACCGCGGGCCGCCGCCTCCAGCGGTTGGGCCGCGGCGAACAGCGCGGCGCCGCGTGCAACGGCCGTCATTGGGTCGATGGAGACGTCGGCGCGCAGGCCGAGTTCGGCCACGCTCCGCCGCACGAGCGGCGTCAACGTCGGCCCGCCGACGAGCAGGACGGCCTCGGCACGATGTTGGGGGTTTCGGGCAAGGAGTGCGCGGGCGACCTCCGCCGCCCTATCCACGAACGGCCGGATGGCGTCTTCGAAGCCGGCGCGCGTCAGCGTCAGGTCGAGGTCAATTTCGCGGCCCTGGTCGTCGGTTATTTGGAGTTCCGGCTCAATGGAGACGAGCGTTTCGGTGACCGCGGAGAGCGCGATCTTGGCGGTCTCCGCCCGCGTCTTGAGGAGGCCCAATTCTCGCGAACGTGCGCCGGACTGACGGGTGAAGCTCGCCACGGCATAGCGGCGGGCGAGCTCGGGGACGATGAGACGCTCCACGACGGCCCAGTCGAAATCCTTACCGCCCAGGAAGTTGTCGCCATCGTGGTCCAGGACCTGGATGCGCCCCTCGCGGATGCCCACGAGGGCAAGGTCGAAGGTGCCCCCGCCCAGATCATATACGAGCCACGTGCCGGTCGATGCGTCCAACTCGTAGCCGTACGCGAGCGAGGCGGCGACCGGCTCCTGGAGGAGTGGCGCCTGGAGCAGACCCGCGAGTTCGGCCGCCCGCTGCGTCGCGGCGCACTGGCGCAGGTCAAAGGCGGCCGGGACGGTGATGACGGCCGCCCTGGGCGACTGGCCAAAGCGGCGCTCTACATCTCCGGCGAGTGACTTCAGGACCTCGGCGGAGAGTTCCGCGCCGCTCATGCTCGCGCCAGTGGACCTGAACGTGAATCGAGCCTCCGTGTCACCGATCCAGCGCTTGAACTCGGCCGCCACGTCGCCCGCCCCTGCCCCGAGTCGTAAGTAAGCAGCGTCGCCGACTTCGACACCGCCGCCGCGCCCGATACGGACGTTAGAGGGCGTGTAGTCGCGGTTCTGGTTGTTCCGAATGATCATGGCCTGCCCGGCCTCGACCACGGCGATCGCCGAGTTCGTCGTCCCGAGGTCGATTCCGATGTCGATGGTGTGCTGCTGGATCCCGGTCATTGGTTCGTCTCCTGTTTCGGCGTTTCGGTGTTGGCTTTGGGGCTCGTGATGAGGACCACCTGCGGTGTCACGAGGCGGACGCCGGCGAAGTAGACGGCCGGCCGGACCACCTGGCTGACCATAAGGGTGTCCGCGCCCGCGTCGGCGGCCTCTGGCTGGTCGATGATTTCGGCGAGCGTGCCGTCGTGGAAGGTGTCGCCGGTCCAGTCCTCGATCGTCCCGCCGAGCGACTGGAAGGCCCGCAAGATCCGCTCCTGGGAGTCGCGCAGACGGGGATTGGTCTCGTTGACCACCCGTTGCCCCAGCCGCCAGATCTCGACGCCGAGCTGACCGAGAGCTTCGCGCGGGAGTTCGGGCGGCGCCGGTTTCGGAGAGGCCGGTGGGCGGGATGTACGGGGAGTTTGTTTCGTCATAGTCACCGGTCCAGGCAGAGCATGGTTCGGTCCCCGCTCGCCCAGCCCTCGGGAGACGGGGAGATGTAAGTTCGCGTCGATGATGTACAGATGCGGTCGGCCTCCGTGGATGCCCTCAGCTTGCCTGGGAAGCTTGTGCCCGAGATGCGACCGGTCGCCAGCACTCGTCCGTCGTTAGGGCCGCTACAGGGTACGACGCGGACGGAGACCGACGAACTCCCGCCCGACAAGGACACGCAGTCCCCTCGCACCGGTTCTCTGCTCGACGCAATAGTCCGCGCCGGTTCCGAAGTTCCAGATGCGGCTTCCGTGGAGTTGTTGCTGTTACTGGCCGCAGCAACCGCGATGAGGGTCGCTATGAGAGTTGCGCCTAGTCCCGCGACGAGGTGGACCCATTCAG
>JANXYE010000587.1 GCA_025350285.1 Chloroflexota bacterium | reverse complement strand
GTCGATACGGTCGCCGGGATGTGGCGCGAGGCGCTCGCCGCCACGCCAAAGACGGCCACCCTCGTGCTGAACGCCGACGACCCCTCAGTCGCCGAACTCGCCCTCGGCTGGCCCGGTCCGGTCCACTGGTTTGGCGTGGATGACCCGGCGTTCGCAACCACCAGTGGGGGCGCCTTCGATGCGCGCTGGTGCCGGGCCTGCGGTGGCACCTTCCGCTACGAACGGCGCTACTTCGCCCACGTCGGCCTGTGGAGCTGCGGCGGGACTTGCGGCCGGGTGAGAGCCACACCAGATACGATCGCCCGCGAGATACGCCTCGCGCTCGACTCCTGCGCGTTCACGGTCGATGGACTCGGCGAACTCACCATGCCGCTGACCGGACTCTATAACGTCTACAACGCGCTCGTCGCGATCGGTATGGCCCGCGTCCTCGGCCTGGACGATGGGCCGATTCGCCGCGGCCTGGCGAACGTCCGCCCTGCGTTTGGCCGCCAGGAGACCATCGTCCTCGAAGGCCGCGAGCTGCGCCTCTTCCTCGCCAAAAACCCGGCCGGGGCAAACCAGGTGCTGAGCCTTCTCGGCGCGTTGGCGCGCGAATCCGGCGAGCCGCTTCGCATCGCCGCGCTGCTCAGCGACAAGGCGGCCGACGGCCACGATGTGAGCTGGACCTGGGATGTCGATTTCGAACCACTGGCCTCACACGTCACGGACCTCTGGGCCGGCGGCGAACGTGCCGAGGATATGGCCCTGCGCCTCAAGTACGCCGGCTGGCCGGCCGCTCACGCGGTCGAGCACGAGGCCGTGGACTTCGTCGATGCCATCCTCGCCGGGACCAAACCGGGCGACCGCGTTTTCGTCATCCCGACCTACACGGCGATGCTGGACTTCCGCGCTGAACTCGCGCATCGCGGGGCAGTCGAGCAGTTCTGGGAGGACAGCTGAGGCCGCTGGCCACAAAGGCACCAGGACATCAAGCGCGCCGCTCACCTGGGATCTTGGTGCGCTTCGTGGCTTTGTGGCCCGTCGTCGCAACGGCGATACTCGAGTGGTGGCAGAGACGACGCTGTTCGAGGTTTTCGGCGGGCGCGAGGGCGTGAGCGGGCTCGTCGATGAGTTCTACCGGCGCGTCGAGGCGGACCCCGGCATCCGGCCTGTCTATCCCGCCGACCTCACGCCCGGCAAGGAGAAGCTCAAACTCTTCTTCGAACAGTGGCTGGGGGGCCCGGCCGTTTATTCGGAGAAATACGGTCACCCCCGGCTGCGCCTGCGGCACTTCCCTTTCATCATCGACGAGCACCACGCTGGCCTTTGGCTGCGCCACATGCGTCAGGCGATGCTGGCGCGGAACATCCCGGCCGAAGCCATCGCCGTCGTCTTCGAACGGCTGGCGCCGCTGGCGAAGCAGATGGTCAACGCCCACGAAGACGTCCCCCGCGAGCCGCTCGGCGACCTCATCCTGAACTGAGGGTTTAGCCGCGGGGACGCGGAGGGCGCGGAGAACCGGGTAGGCCGGACGTGTTGGATAGGCCTCGGTGTTCTCCGCGCCTCTGCGGCCAACCGCTCCGGCGGCTAACCTGTCGGATATGAGAGTGCTCGCGATCGAAACGTCGTGTGACGAAACCGCCGCGGCTGTGGTCGAGGACGGGCGCGTCGTGCGGTCGTCGGTGGTGGCCAGCCAGGTAGACCTCCACGCCAGGTACGGCGGCGTGGTGCCGGAGGTCGCGAGCCGCCAGCACCTGCTGAGCATCGAGCCGGTGGTCCGGGAGGCGCTGACCGCCGCCGGCTGCACACTCGACCAGATCGACGCGGTTGCGGCCACGCGCGGGCCGGGGCTCGCGGGCTCGTTGCTCGTGGGCTACAACTTCGGCAAGGCTCTCGCCTTCGCGCGCGACCTGCCCTTCATCGGCGTGAACCACCTCGAAGGCCACATTTACGCGAACTGGCTCAACGCCGGCGAAGAGCCGCGCTTTCCGGCGCTCTGCCTGGTGATCTCCGGCGGCCATACGGACCTTGTACTGATGGAGCGCCACGGGGGCTACCGCCGCCTCGGTGGCACGCGTGACGACGCCGCGGGCGAAGCGTTCGACAAGGCCGGGCGGTTGCTGGGGTTGCCGTTCCCCGGCGGCCCCGCCGTCGCCCGGGTGGCGGAGGAGGGCGGCAAGACATCGCTTGCGCTTCCCCGTGCGTGGCTGCCCGGCACCTTCGACTTTAGCTTCAGCGGCCTCAAAACGGCCGTGTTGCACACGGTCCGCGCCGCGAAGTACGACGTGCCCGCTATCGCCTGGGAGTTCCAGGAGGCGGTCGTGGATGTCGTGAGCGGCAAGGTTTCGCGGCTGGCGCGGGAACTTGGCGTGGCCGACGTGCTGCTCGGCGGCGGCGTTGCCTCGAACCAGCGGCTCCGTGATGAACTGCGGAGGCGCAGCCCGTCGCCGGTGCGCATCCCCGAACCGCGCTACTGCACCGACAACGCCGCCATGATCGGCGCCGTC
>JANXYE010000565.1 GCA_025350285.1 Chloroflexota bacterium | reverse complement strand
CACTCGTTCACGCCCAATACGAGCCGCAGCGAACCCGGATCGACCACGCCCTCGGCCACGCATACCGCCCGGTTCACCCAGGCGTAGCGTTCGTCGTCGCTTTCGAAGAAGACGTGGAGCAGTTGCCCTCCCGTTTCTCCGCTCTCCTTTTGGAGCGTTACGGTCCGCCCGCGCATCTCGAACAGGATGGTCGCCCCGTCTTCCGTACGGATGACCCCATCCGCCTCCGGCAGCATCACGCCGTCGCTCCGTCTGCGAGGATGGCTTGTCCAGTGCACTGCCCCGCTGATCCGCGGCCCAGAGGCGCTACCCTCGCCTTCCCCGTAGCCGGCGCCCTCCACCGAATCGCCGCTCTTTACGAACTGGAAGCGGCCTTCGTAGCCGAGTTCCATCAAACAGACGTGTCGCATCTTCATCGCCCGCCCACTCTAAAGCAGCGGCGCGCTTCGGTTTCGCGTTCCGGTCACGATCAGTAGGCTTACGCCCACGAACTCGGGGGGATGAACCATGGTTGAAGCAGCACTCGCGGATGTGGTTGTGCTGGAGCTTTCGACGGGCGTGGCTGGTGGCTACTGTGGCCGCCTCTTCGCGGACCAGGGCGCCCAGGTGGTCAAGGTCGAGCCACCGTCCGGCGATCCCGTGCGCGGCGAAGCACCGCTCGTGGACGGCGAAAGCGCGTTCTTCAACTGGCTGAATGCCGGCAAGCTTGGCGCCGCCGGGCTCGATGATGCCGCCGTCAACGGCCTCGCGCGGCGCGCCGATGTCATCCTCCACAACGAGCTGGGCGCCGCGGCCGACGAGCTTGAGCGCCGGCTCGCGGCCGCGAACCCGCGCGCGGTCATCGTTTCGCTTTCGCCCTACGGACGGTCGGGCGAACGTTCAGGGTGGGTTGCCACAGAACTCACGGAGTACGCAACGAGCGGATTCGGCTATATCGCCGGAGCGCGCGAGCGCCATCCGCTCGCCCTCGGCGGTCACCAGGTGGCGTTCCACAGTGGTCTGCACGGGGCGGTAGCCGCCCTGGCGGCGCTCTGGCACGCGCGCGAAACGGGCGAAGGGCAACGCATCGAGATTTCGCACCAGGAGGCGACGCTCAGCGACCAAGCCTGGCTCACGACGATTTGGACGCATCAGGGCGTTGTCCAGCGCCGCACGGGCAGTCCGTACACACGGTGCGCCGACGGCTTCGTCTACCTCTTCAACCTCGTCCCCTACCCGAACCTCTTCCTGCTCCTGGAGCGTTTCGATCTCTTCGAAGACGAATCGCTGCTCGACTCGCCGACCTGGTGGGCACGCTTCCCCGAGATCTTCGCCGCCTTCGGCGAATGGGCGGCCACGCGGACGAAGCAGGAGATCTACCACGCCTGCCAGGAGCTCCGCGTCGCCGTCAGCCCCGTGAACGATATGGCCGACGTCGCCAGCAACCCCCAGTTGCTCGACCGGGAGTGGTTTGGGCGGGTCGAAGCGGGCGGCCGCGAGTTCAAGGCGCCCGGCTTCCCCTACCGCATGATGGGCGCCCCGTGCGTGGCCAGTACGCACCCGCCGCGTCTCGGCGAACACACCGCCGAGGTCACCAGCTCGGGCTTTCAATGGGCGAACGCTGGCGTCGCTACTGAGCGGACGGTCCCAGCCTCTGCCCGCGGGACGCGCCCGGGGCCGCTCGCCGGACTTCGCGTGATCGAGGTGACGGCCAACTGGGCCGGCCCGATCGGCGGCCGCCACCTGGCCGACCTCGGCGCCGATGTGATCAAGATAGAGCTCGCCACCAAGCCCGCAACCCGAGCCCTCGTGTGGGTCGCCGACGATATGTGGCCCGAGCATTACCACCGCAGTGGCTACTTCAACAAGCTCAACCGCAACAAACGCGCAATTTGCCTCGACCTGAGCAAGGCCGAAGGTAAGGCCATCCTCAAGCGGCTCGTTGCCAAAGCCGACGTCCTCATGGAAAACAACGCCGCCCGCGTCATGGGCAACCTTAACCTCGGCTACGACCAGCTGCGAGAGGTGAATCCCGGCCTGGTGATGTGCTCCATGGCGGGTTACGGCGCGACCGGCCCCGAGCGCGGTTACTCGGCCTATGGGAGCAATATCGAAACGGCTAGCGGCCTCGTGAGCGTCCTCGGCTACGGCCCCGAGGAGTTCTATGGGACGGGCTCGTACTATGCCGACCCGGTCACAGGCAACCACGGCGCGGTGGCCGTGCTCGCCGCCCTCCACGCCCGCCGCCGGACGCACGAAGGCCAATGGATCGATATCTCGCTCCTCGAAGCCGTCACGCCGTTCGTTTCCCAGGCTCTGCTCAGCTACACGGTCACCGGCGTGGCGCCATCACCGAACGGCACCCGCTCGGAGACTCACGCGCCCCAGGGCTACTACCGGTCGATGGGGAAGGACTGCTGGCTCGCGCTCACGGTCCGCGACGACACGGACTGGCGGGCGCTTTGCGTGGTCATCGCCCGCCCGGACCTGGCAGCGGATCCCGGCCTCGCCACCGCTGATGGCCGACGCGCGCGTCACGACGAACTCGATGCCGCGATCACGGCCTGGTCGGTGACCACCGACCACATCCACGGGGCCAAGGCCCTACAGGCCGTGGGTGTCCCGGCCGCGCCTGTCATGCCCAACTGGGAAGTCGTCTCCGACAACCACCTGAACAGCCGCGATTTCTTCGTGCGCATCCCACACCCGGAAGCCGGTACCCACTGGTTC
The DNA here is from genome assembly GCA_025350285.1 of Chloroflexota bacterium. Taxonomy (GTDB): domain Bacteria; phylum Chloroflexota; class Dehalococcoidia; order Tepidiformales; family Tepidiformaceae; genus JANXYE01. The sequence goes on along the minus strand of JANXYE010000565.1, from coordinate 5,947 downwards.
CCGGGCTTCGCGTGGCGCCTGGAACGGACGCCGGCCGACATCGTTTCCCACGCGCCGCTGTTTGCCGAACATAACGCGGAGGTCTTCGGTGGACTGCTCGGCTTCTCCGATAGTGAAGTTGCGAAGCTCTACGAACTCGGCGTGACCGGCGACCACCCGATCTACGCCGAGGGCCCGACTATCTGATGCAACGAATCATGCTCCTCGTGCCGCTCGCACTCGGAGTGCCGCCGGGGGCCGCCGAGCGGGCCGTTGTCGTGCGCTACACCACGGTTGCGGACATCCAGGCCGCACTGGCCTCCGGGGCGGGACCAGTGATCCTCCGGAGTGACGGGCTCGACGATTCCAGCGTCACTGCCGCCGCGCACGCCGTCAGAGCTGCCGCAATGACCGTCATCGAAGTCCGTTCGGAACGCTGGGACGGTGCGAGCTACTCTGAACTTAGCGCCGCCTGCCGCGGCGTCATCTCGGGCTTTGGCGCGGACGGCATCCTCGCCGCCCTTGCCCTCCTCGAACGCGAAGCGGCGCCTGTACCCTGATCGCCGGCCTCGTCGTGCGTCTCCCCTCCCGGGTCTATGCCAGCAGCCGGGCGAGCCCGCTGTCCGCCTCGATCATCTCCCGGCCACGCCCGCTGAGCTGACTGATCGTCGTCCGGTCCCGATTGCCGAGGAGCGCGGCGATCACGGCGTTGCTCCGCCCCTGCTCCCGCAACGCCGCGATGGCGACCGCCCGTGCACCGGTCACAGCCGGCTTTCGCGAACGGCCGGCGATCTCCGCGAACGTCGTTTCGAAGTACCCGGCGATGCGTTCGATGAGATCCTGGTCGCAGACCCTCTTCGGCGCGGCCAACTCCAGCGAAAGTTTCACGAGTTCGGTGTCGAGCCGGGCGAGGGCAAGTTCACCGCAACGTGCGAGCGAGATGGCCACGTTGGCGGCGCCCAGCACCTCACGTACCGAACGTGCGTTGATGTTCGCCACCCGCTCAGCGGCCCAGGCGGGCAGCTCGCACTTTCGCTCGGCCGCCACCCTCCCCACGAATTCGAGCCGCTCGGCGTAGCAGAACGGGCGCACGTGGATCGAGGTGCCGCCGCTGAGCCGCATGGCGAGGCGCTCGACGAAGTTGAGGTCGAGCGGCGGCCGCTCGCTCCCGCAGGCGACCATGCCCCCCTGCTGGAGGAGGGTGTCGATCGTGTTGACGAATTCGTTCTGGGTGCCGGTCTTGCCGTCGAGGTACTGGAGGTCGTCCAGGATGAACAGCCGCACCCCGCGGACCGATGCCTGGAACTCGGGCAGGCGGCTCGAACGCACGGCCTCCATGTAGCGGTTCGTGAACTCTTCCGCGCGGAAGCAGGCCAGCGGCCAGCCACGCTCCATCGCCCGCCCGGCGAGCGCGTGGAGCAGATGCGTCTTGCCCATCCCGGGCGAACCGAAGATGACCAGCGGGCTGACTGATCGCTCCTCGCTCTCGATGAGTTCGTGGCAGCTGGAGACGGCCACCCGGTTTCCTTCGCCAACGAGGTAGCGGTCGAAGGTGAACTCACGCGCGATCGTCCCTATCGGTCCCGGTGACGCGGAGACCCGGGCCGCCATCCGCGCGTCTTCGAACGGGCAATCGATATCGGCGGCCCGCCTTGGCACGAAGCGGACACTGGTGACCGGCCCGGCCGCCTCAGCGACGGCGTCCACGACGGCCGGTCCCAGCTGTTCAGTCAGCCAGTCGCAAGCGAAGGAGGATGGCGCCTCTACCAGGAGCGTGGCCCCTTCCAGGCCAAGCGCGCGGGTCGGCTTCAGCCAGGTCCGGAACTGGTGCGGCCGCACGTCGAACTCGAGCCTGCCGAGGATCGCCGACCAGAGGCGGACGAGGTCGCGGTGCTGAAGCATGGCTTCGCCCCCCATGGAGGATCCTCCTTTCACAGGTCGGAATTGAGCGCGTGCGAGGGTGGTCAACCGCTCTCGGGTTTATCGGCCGGAAGGGCCCGCTCTCTCCGCCGGTTGACGTGAGCGCTACCTTAGTCCGGCCTTCAGGGTGAGACAATCCGTTTATGTGCGGTTTTGGTGGTTTGACGGCCACTCTTCACCGCCCGAACCGGTTATGTGACAGCGGGTTACGGAGCGGCTTCGTTACGTTGGGCACGGTTAACGAATGATGGTGCTTTACCACCACCGGGGGATCTCGGGGTTTCAGAGACGCCAAAACGCGGGAGGGTCACCCTCCCGCGTCCTGGCCGGTTCGCTGGTGGTTGTGGATTCGCGGACTACGCCGTCGCCGGCGTGAGATCCGAGTAAAGCCGGGTGCGGGCCTTCTTCAGTGCCCGCTCAAGGCGCTCAACGCGGTCGATGGCTTCCCATTCTTGGCGGTGGTAGAGCGTCCGCGCGTTCAGTTCGATTTCGATCCGCCTGTAGTTGGCGATAAGGTTCTCAGTCATGATGTGACTCCTTTCCTTGTGCCCCTCACTGACTAAATGTTCATTCAGAGTCGGCGGGATGTCAACGCCACACCCTGGAACCAGAACAATGGTGCTATAGAGACGGCCTATGGAAGCAGAGCCGGGCGCTCATCTGAAGAAGTCATACGAGCCATCGGCCGTTGGCGGCGAACGCTCAGTCCAGCGGTTGGCCCGGAGCGCCCGCCGATGATGACGCGCCCGCCAACGGCCATTGGCCAATGGCAAACGGGCTAACCGCTACACGGCATCGAGTTCGAAGGCGTCGTGCAGAACCCGCACGGCATCCGCCACGCGGTCCGCGGCGATGATGCAGGTCAGCCGGATCTCGCTCGTCGAGATGAGCTCGATGTTGATCCCGGCGTCGAAGAGTGAGCGGAACATGCGGGCGGCGTACCCGTGGGCGGTCTGGATGCCGACGCCGACGATACTGACCTTGCCCAGGTTCGTATCCGCCGTGTACCCGGCGGCGCCGACGGCCGCGCAAATCGCTGGCATGAGCGCCTCCGCCCGTTTGAAGTCCGCCCGCCCAAGCGTGAACGTGAGGTCGGTGATGTTCTGCTCGCTGGCGTTCTGGACGATCGTATCGACGCTCACCTGGGCCTCGCCCAGCGGTTCGAAGATCTGGGCGGCGACGCCTGGCCGGTCCGGCACGTGGCGCACGGTGATCTTCGCGACATCCGTGTCGTGGGCGATGCCTCGCACCCGGTTTCGTTCTTCCAACTCAGCTTCTCCACGAATGATAGTGCCAGGGGCGTCCACGAAACTCGATGTTACGAGGATGGGCAGATTGTAGACGGATGCTAGCTCCACCGCCCGGTTATGCATCACCTGGGAGCCCTGGGTAGCCAATTCCAGCATCTCTTCGAAGGAGAGGTCCTTCAGCTGCCGGGCTTTCGGACAGATGCGCGGGTCGGCCGTATAGACGCCCGTCACGTCCTTGCAGTTTTCATACCGGTCCGCCCCGAGCGCGACCGCCATCGCGACCGCTGTCGTGTCGCTCGCCCCGCGCCCGAGCGTCATGATTTCCAGTTCGTCCGTCACGCCCCAGTAGCCCGCGACCACGGGTACGCGGCCCGCCTCCAACTCGGCCCGGACCCGCTCCGCCTCGACGCGGATGATCCGGCCCGCGGAGTGGCGTCCGCGCGCGATAATCCCCGCCTGCTGCCCCGTGAGCCCCACCGCTTCCTGTCCCTTCGACCGCAAGGCCATCGCGAGCAGCGCAACCGCGACCTGCTCGCCGGTCGAGAGGAGCATGTCGAGTTCGCGCGGGTCAGGATCGCTAGAGACGGACGCTGCCAGTTGCAGGAGGTCGTCGGTGGTGTCACCCATGGCCGAAACCACGGCCACGACCCTATCTCCAGTCTGGCGGCGGCGAATGATGCGGTCCGCGACGTGGAGGATGCGTTCCGCGGTGGCAACGGAACTGCCGCCATACTTCTGGACTACCAGCATGGGGCTAGGATGCGCCGGGCTCGGACAACGGGCCACGGGCGTCAGTCCCGGGAAGCCCAGTGGCCCTCCTCCTGGGCCACGTGAGGGATCGCGATGATGACCACACGCATTACCTCGATTTCGTAGATCAGCCAGTAGGGGAACGGCGCGAGGCTCAGCCGCCGTGTGTTGCGAAGATGGCGTTCGCCGGACTCCGGGAAGGACGCAAGTTGTTCTTTCGCCGACTTGAGCCGCTCTCGGAACCTACGCACCGTGCTCGGGTCGCGACTACGAAACCAGAGGCTCGCGTCCTTAGCTTCAGCGCGCGCAACAACCGTCATAGTCACGCCACGCCTAATCAATGCCTTCGAAAATGAACGCCTCAGCTTCGTCCCAGTCCACTACTTCAACCGCCCCAGAGCGAAGGTCGTCGAGGCGTCGCTGGATCTCTCGTTCCCAAGCTTGGCTGTAGTTCGGCTCTTCGTCCACGCTCATGGCCAGGTCGAACGCCAGCAGTTGGCGGTCTTCATTGCTCAGCGCCAGGGCGTCCCGGCGAACGGCTTCAAGAGTCGGCATGTTCATCGCCCTCCGGTCATGATGATACCAGAACGGCAGGGCCGAAAATCTCGGTCCGAGCTTCGTCCCACTCAAGGTCATCGTCTTCGGGAGATCCGATCCGCCGCTTGAGCTCACGTTCCCAGGCCTCGGTGTAGTTCGGTTCCTCGTCTACGCTCATGGCGAGGTCGAAGGCCAGCAGTTGGCGCTCTTCGTTGCTTAGGGCTTGTCAAGAAATTAGCATACCTTTAGAGTAGGAGAGGTGAACGACGAGACGGGAATCAGCGTCCGGTACCGGGCGGTCGCGCCGTTGGTGGACGAACGGGCCCGTCGCTTGTTCGCGGGGGCGGAGGCGCTGGCTCTGGGCCGTGGGGGAGTGGCGGCGGTCGCGCGGGCGACGGGCTTGTCTCAGCCAACCGTCCGGCGGGGAGTGGCGGACGTGCGCGAAGGAGCGGCCCTGCCCAAGGGGCGCATCCGGCGGGCGGGTGCTGGCCGTCCGAAGGCGACGGTTCGCGACACGACGCTCCAGGACGATCTCGACCGGTTGATCGAGCCGACCACGCGCGGGGACCCGGAGTCGCCGTTGCGTTGGACCTGCAAGAGCCTGCGCCAGCTCGCCGGAGCGTTGCGCACGAAAGGGCACGCCGTCAGCCACCAGACGGTGGCGGAGCTGCTGCACAAGATGGGGTACAGCCTCCAGGCGAATCGCAAGACGCTGGAAGGGAGCAATCACCCAGACCGTAACGCACAGTTCGTGCATGTGAATGAAGCTGTCCAGCTTCAGCTCCTGGCGGATGAACCAGTGATCTCCGTAGACACCAAAAAGAAGGAGCTTGTGGGTGACTTCAAGAACGGGGGTCGCGAGCTACAGCCCAAAGGCAAGCCCGAGAAGGTGCGGGTGCACGACTTCATCGACCGCGAACTGGGCCGGGTGAGTCCCTATGGGGTGTACGACCTCAAGCAGAACGAGGCCTGGGTAAGCGTGGGTACCGACCACGATACCGCCGCCTTCGCTGTGGAGAGCATCCGCCGCTGGTGGCAGAACATGGGGAGGGCGCGTTACCCGAAAGCCTCCCGCCTGCTGATAACGGCCGACTGCGGAGGCAGCAACGGCTATCGCGTGCACCTCTGGAAGTTCGAACTGCAGAAGCTCGCGGACGAGACTGGCCTCGAGATGGCGGTCTGCCACTGCCCGCCCGGGACGAGCAAGTGGAACAAGATCGAGCACCGTCTCTTCTCCGCCATCACGCAGAACTGGCGCGCCAAGCCGCTCGCCAGCCATGAGGTGATCCTCAACCTCATCAGCGCCACCACGACCAGGACCGGCCTGGTCGTCCGGAGCGAACTCGATGTCTCGCCCTACGCGCTCGGTTGCAGGCCTACCGGCGCCGAACTGGAGACGCTCAACTTGAAGCGTGACGCCTTCCATGGCGACTGGAACTACTCCCTCCTCCCGCGTCCTCGGCTCCTCGCTTAACGCGGCCCTTACCTTAATTTATTGACAGTCCCTTAGC
>JANXYE010000552.1 GCA_025350285.1 Chloroflexota bacterium | reverse complement strand
CGGAGAAACGGGAGGGCAACTGCTCCACGTCTTCTTCGAAAGCGACGACGAACGCTACGCCTGGGTGAACCGGGCGGTATGCGTGGCCGAGGGCGTGGTCGATCCGGGTTCGCTGCGGCTCGTATTGGGCGTGAACGAGTGCGTCAACGAGATGCTGGAACACATGCAGTAGTTCAGGCAGCGACCGGCACCTTCACGGCGTCGCCGGGGAGGTTAAGCCGCCCGCTGCCCCAACCGGGTGCTGCGGCCGAGTCCCCGTGGAGACTGAACGCCGAGGCGGCGGCGGCGCTGAAGGCCGTCAGCCGTTCGAGTTCGCCCGCATAGAAGGGCATATCAGCCGAACGGGACACAACCAGGAGATCCGCTGTACCGCAGGGAGCGACGGCGATCCAGGCGGCGCTGAGCGCCTCACGAAGTGCCGGCGGCGCCCATTCGCCACGGGCGGCGAACGCGGCCGCCGAGGCGTAGATGAGCGCCCAACGGCCGGCGAACGGGTCGTCGGCGCCAATCGCCGGGACCGAAACCGTCCCGGCCAGCTGGTTAATCTCGCCGCCTGGTGTCACCCGCAGGAGGAGGGCCTGGCTGCCGTACACGATATCGAGTACCCCGGCCGCTGTTGCGAACCAGGCGGCCGCGAGGTTCGCCGCGCGCACGACGTCGTACAGACGCTCGGCCATCTTGCGGGCCGGGTCGCCAGCGAAGCCCTGGAAGGTCACAACGCTCTGCGTATCCATAAAGCCCGCGACGGCGAGGTCAATATCCGACTCGCTGGCGGCCCGAAGATAGAGGTCATCGACCACGAGGTCACCTTCGTGCGAGACAACATCGAGCCGCACGATATCGACACTGAGCGCGGCCAACGCGGCGCCGAGCGCGGAGAGCGCGCCCGGACGGTCGCGCATTTGAACCCGGACAGAGCGAAAGATGGACATACACACCCCCACTGGGAGCCTGCACCAACGCTGTTGCGCGATGGTTTCGGCGCGATGAAGGTTGTGCTTCGGGCGTGCGTCGTGAGTCGTGATCTGAGACGGAGTGCCGAGGTGTATCGCCAGTATCTTGGCGGCCGGGGGCGGAGCGTCGATAGTTTAGGTGGGCTGGCGCTATTCGCGCGCGCCGGACTGGAGCATCGATGTTCGCAACCACCGCCCGAAAACCAGCAGTCCTGATCGGCGTCGCCCTGGCTGTCGTCGCGGCCGTGGTTGGTGGGGCCATCCTCTTCACTTCGAGCAAGGCGAGCGGCGTTGACCTCACATCCGCGAAGCTCGTCCCGGCCGACGCCTCGCTCTACGTGGGGATGAACACGGACCTTTCGTCGAGCCAGTGGGTGGCGGCCTTCGACCTTGTGAAGCGGCTGGGGCAGAAGGACCCTCAACAGGCCCTGAAAGACGCCGCCGAAGCGGATGGCGACGTGAAATGGGAGGACGATGTCGCGCCCTTCCTCGGCGGCGACGCGAGCTTCTTCATGCGCGGCGGTGGCGTCGGGGAACTCGCCTCTGGCGGGCGAAACTTCGATGGCGCGGTGATTTTCAAATGCAACGACACGGCCAAGGCCCTCGATGTCATCCGCAAACGGGCGGGCACCCGGCTCGAAGCGCGATCCTACGATGGGGCGGCGTACTTCGCGGACGAGAGCAGCCCCGGCTTCGCAGCCATCATCGGCGACCACCTGGTCGTAGCCGGGGCTGAATCGGCGCTCAAAGCCGTCATTGATGTGGCGCACGGCAAGGGAGCCTCGCTCGCCGCGAACGCCGACTTCATTGCGCTGCGAAACGACCTGACGAACAACTTCCTCGGGTTCGAATACGTCGATCTCCAGCAAATTATCGACAAGACGCTGCTCTCGGACCCCGCCATCCGCAAGGTCCTCCAGCAGGTGGGCAGCGATAGCCTCGTCCTTCATCCCATCGGCGGTGCGATCACGGCTTCGGCCGCCGGTTTCGCGTTCCAGGCCGCTTCGAAGGCGGACAAGGCGAAGAATGCGGGCGTCCTCCCGCGCACTTCGAAGCTTGCCAGCCGCGTGCCCGCGAACGCGCTCTTCTTCATGAGCACGGCGGGCATCGCCCAGGCGTGGCAGGAAGCGCTGAGCGCCGATAGCCGCAAGCAGCTCGATAAGACGCTCGCCGCCGAGGGATCGCCGTTCACCATCGATGAGTTCCTCAAGGAGGCTGGACAGGAGCTCGGACTCGGAAGCCTGGACGAGATCATGAAGCTGCTGAGCGGCGAAACAGCCCTCGTAGCCTGGCAGGACGCGGCCGCCAAGACCCAGGGGGCGGTCCTCGCGGAGGTCGCAAACGAAGCGGACGCGAAGGCTGTGCTGGCGAAGCTCGCGGCCAGTGGCAAGGCGACTCGCGTGCGCACCGTCGCCGTCAACGGCACAGAGATGACGGTCTTCCGGGACTCGGGCGGCGACGAATCGGCCTATGCGGTGGCCGGCGGCGTGGCGATTTTCGGCACCGCGGCCGGCGTGCAAACAATCCTTGAGGGCAAGGGAGAGAACCTCTCGGGCTCGAAGGCGTACACGCATTCGGTCGCCGGGCTCGGGACATCGCTCGGGACATTCATGTTCTTCAACCTGCACGAGGCGCTCGGGTCGTCGCTCGGAGGGCTCGTCGGCGGCGGAGACCCGGCATTCGATGCACTCGAAGGGTTCATGCTGAACTTCGTGAACGAGAACGGCCTCGCGCGAGTCTCCGGGGTCGTTTCGATCGCAAGATAAGCCCTCACCCCCAACCCCTCTCCCGATCCTTCCCGGGAAGGACGGGAGAGGGGACCAGAGCGTGCGAAATCATCAGCCGATGCGGCGCCGGAAGAGTGGCCAGCTGAGTCTTGTTCGGCTCGTCCGAAGTAGGCTGAGCGCATGCGCTGGTTCGTTTCGCTCGCGGCCGGTCCGCTGGCCATCGTGGGGTTCTTCCTGCCCTGGGCACACGGGAGCGGAGTGCTGACGGGGGCGGAGTTCACTGGCTATTCGCTCGTGCGGTTCACGGGCGACCTGCAGGGTCTCCAGCTCTCGTTGTTCGAAGGCGCGGCGGTTAGCGGGACTCGGGTGGCGATCTTGCTCGTGCCGATAGCGGCGGCCTGGCAGATGCTGCTGACCGTGCGCTGGCGCTGGCATCCCGGCTACGCAATCAGTGGGTGGTACCTGGCGGTCTTCGCGGTCGTTGCGGCGATCGTTGGGCTCGTGCGCGGGCCGAGTTGGCCGCCCCTGGGGGTGGCGATGGTGCTTGCGGCGGGCATCGCCTTCGCCGCCGGATTGCGGGCGAGCAGGCCAAGGAGGATGTAGACTCCGCCCACAAACGCACTCACGGGAGAACGGCAATGGGCAAGCTTGATGGCAAAGTCGCGGTGGTCACGGGCGCGGCGTCCGGCAACGGGCGGGGGATGGCCGTGCGGTTCGCCGAAGACGGCGCCGATGTCGTGATCGCGGACCTCGACGACGCGGGCATGGAAGACACCGCGCGGCTCGTGCGCCAGCAGGAACGCCAGGCCCTGACCCAGCGCTGCAACGTGGCCGTCAAGGCGGATATCGATGCGCTCATCGCCGCGACCGTGGCGCGCTTCGGGAAGGTCGATGTCGTGGTCGCGAACGCCGGCGTCTCGGACCAGGACACGGACTGCTTCTCGATGACCGAGGAGGCGTGGGACCGGACGATCGACATCAACCTGAAGGGCGTCTTCTTCACGCTCCAGGCGGGCGCGAACCAGATGCGGAAGCAAGGCCCCGGCGGCCGCCTGATCGCGATTTCGAGCATCATGGGCGAATGGGGCGCGGCCGGGGCGCCGGCCTACTGCGCGAGCAAGGGCGGGGTGAAACAGCTCGTCAAGTCGTTCGGGATGGCCTGCGGACCGTACGGGATCACCTGCAACGCCATCGGGCCGGGCTTCATCGAGACGAACATGACGGTGCGCCTGAAGGAGGTCCCGGCGATCGGCGAGCACCTCGCGAACGCGACGCCGGTGGGCTACATCGGGGCGCCGAGCGACGTGGCCGCGGTGGCGGCGTTCCTGGCGAGCGACGACTCGCGCTTCGTGAACGGCACGACGATCTTCCCGGACGGGGGCATCACGGCGGGGAACTACAGCAACCAGATGCGCCTGGCGAACGAGGAGATGCGCCGCCAGGCGGCGGGCTGAGACCGCGACGGTAGCCGTGCCCTTCAATGGGCACTGGATTCGAACCATCTTCGGGCTGTCAAACCTCTATGGTCCTCCCCCGGAGGGTCCGCGAGCGTGGGGCATCATTCGAATCCCGTGCTTACCGGGAAGGACAGGGCTACCCTGGCTGGCTCGCTAAACCTCGACGGCCGCCTGGCGGAAGGGGACCGGCTTGCCGCTGCGCATATCGACCGCAGAGAAGCGGCCGGCCTTGAGCTCGGCGATGAGTTCGCGCTCGTCGTGGATCTCCTTGTCGAAGTAGGTGGCGCACTTGCCTACGTCGCTGATGGCATGGGAGTCGGTGCCGGCCGTGCCGGGCAGCTTCATCATCTCGGCGAGGCGGCGGGAGAACTCGTTCTCCTTTTCGCTGCCGCGGCCGTTCAGTTCTTCGAGACCGGAAACGTACTGGTAGGCCGGATTGCGGCTCGCCTTGTCCAGTGCGGAGC
>JANXYE010000527.1 GCA_025350285.1 Chloroflexota bacterium | reverse complement strand
CAGGACCTTCTGAAACTCCACGGCCTCGTTCGTGATCAGCCCGAACGCGCGGATCGCGCCCTCGCTGTCCGCGGTCGAAGGCGTATTGTCGAGCCGCCACTCCGCCGCGTATGCGACCCACGCCTCCGTCGAAGCCGTGATTTCCGCCGAGACGGCCGAGCCAAGTTCGTCGAGCGGCCACGTCGTCGCGGAGAGCAGGTGCGGGATCGTCTGCGCCCCCGCGAACCGGCTCGGTTCGGTCAGAGCGGCAGTCAGCGCCGCCGCGCCGAGAGAGACGGTGGCTCGGCCGTACGCTTCTTCCGTTCCAAACGGGCGGCCGAGGGCCTGCCAGACCGGAGCGTCCCCGCACGTCCGCAGCAGCGGCCAGATGCAATCCAACGCGTCGTCCATGCTTACGGAGCGCAATTTAGCGATGCGCGTGACGGCTTCATCGTGCGCCGGCGCTACATAGGCGAGGGCGGGCTCGCTCGCCCAGCGGGCGGTCAGGCGAAATTCGTCGAGACGGCGCGGGTCTGTTATCGCGCGTTCGGCGTCGCGGAGTTGCTCCTCGGAGACCTCCGCGATGCCCATGCTCTGCTGGAGCCGCACCTCTTCGAGCCGCCGGCGAAGCGCGCGGACATCGGACGCTGGCGAGACGCCAAGGATGTCGAACACGTTCGCGTTGATGAGTTGGTCCAGGGGAGTCTGCACGAAGAGCCGCCCGTTCGCGGAAGGTCCACGCGCATTCTGCCATAACAGGCACGACATGTGTTGTCGTTTTCCTAAGCAACTCCGAAACGACCAGGCGCCGGCCAGTGGCACGCGACTATCCCGGGCGGGGCGGCCCACCAGCCATTGCCGACCCAATCCCCGTCACCTGCTCCGCGGTGAGATGCGCAATCGACGCCGCCTTCAGCAGCGTGAGACCCCCGTGCCCGGCGTTCAGAGTGGTGATCGAGGCGTTCGCCATCGGCACGGGGACGACCCGGTCGTCGTCCATTGCCGCGCCGATGGCCACGCTGATCGCGATGTAGTGCGAAACGACCACGAGGTCGCGGTCCGCCGCGCCCGCCGCCAGGCCGGCCTCCAGAAGCGTGTCCACCACGCGCCGCCGCCAGGCACGCAGGACTTCGGGTTGCTCGGCCCAGCGCCCGGCCATAAACGGGCCGATCATCGAACGGCGTTCTTCCGCCGGCATGGAGGGGTTGAACACCTCCGCCACCTCGTCCCGGATCTCTTGCGGAAGGCCCAGCTCGCGGACAATCGGCAACGCCGTCTCCCGCGTCCGCCGGAGCGGCGATACGAACAGCCGGCCGGCCGCTATGCCCGCGAGGGCCGCTGCCACCGCGTGTGCCTGCTCGTGACCGAGCGGAGCCAGTCCCGGGTCGAGGTCATCGGCTCCCGCCGCCGCGAGCCCGTGCCGCACAAGGTAGATGGTCAAAACGCGCACCTCCGTTACGAAACTCTATCGCAGGCAAGGCTCTTTCGCCGCTACAGAGCCTCTTTGCACTCCATCCGCACGATCTCGTCGAGCGATTCGCGCCGGGCGATGAGGGTCGCGCGACCGTCCTCCCAGAGGACCTGGGCCGCCCTGCCCATGGAGCAGTAGTTCGAACTCATCGCCGCGCCGTAGGCGCCCGCGTCGTGCAGCACGAGAAGGTCGCCCGGGTCGGGACGGCCAAGCATGCGCGGCTGAAGCAGTTCCTGGTCGTCGCGCGTGAACACGTCGCCGCTTTCGCACAGGGGCCCGGCGACGACGAGGGGTTCCGGCTCTCTTTCCGCCCCGGCGCCGACGATGGAGATCCCGTGATACAAGCCGTACATCGCCGGCCGCGCGAGGTCCGTGAACCCGGCATCGACCATTACGAACGTGTGCCCCGGTCCCTTCTCATTCGAGCGGGTGCTCTTCACATCGGTCACACGAGCGACGAGCACCGCCATCCCCGCTACTCCGTAGCGCCCCGGCGACGTCAACTCACATCCTCCACCACGTCCGGGTCGAACCCGCGGTCCAGGTAGAGCCACGCGGTGCGGGAATAGCGGAACGAGATCGGGATCTGGAGGACGAGTTGCAGCGTCGGCAACCCGATGACCCACAGGGGCGAAACGTCCAGCAGGAGCAGGGGCAGCCAGTAGGCCGTCGTGAGCAAGCCAAAGCCGTAGCTGGCGTACATCGCGCCGAGGAAATAGCCCTCTTCGCGCTCGAACTTCAGCCGGCAAACGGGACAGAAGTTGAGCGTTGCCATCCCTCGCCGGGAGAAGAGTTTTTCGAAGATTGGCCCCTTCCGGCAGCGCGGGCAGCGTTGCATAAGCAGACCCCAGAGCATCCCCATCCCCTCAGTTTACGGCCGCTCCCCATCCGCGCTCACCGTCCGCCTCGAAGGCGTGTTCCTGTTCAGCGCCGGACGCCTGCAGCAGGCCGCCGAGTCGTTTGCGAGCTCCGCCGCTCGCCGGGTTGGGCAGGCTAACCCGCGGAACTCCCGGCGGCGAGCGACCGCATCGCCGAGGCCGGAGCGACCGGGCGGCCGAAGATCCATAGCCGTTAGGCTGCTTCCAACGGCCCCACTCGGCCAGTATGAGTATCAGCCACTTTTCGAACATAGTGGAGCTTGCGCTAAAACATTAGGCGTGACTAATATGGTCTCCAACGCGGCCACCTGCGCGTGGGAGCCTGTGATGGCGTTCTCGTTCCTCGTCACCCTCCGCGAAGGCGTCGAAATGGCGTTGATCGTCGCCATCCTCCTCGGCTACCTTCGCTCCATAGGCCAAAAGCAACACTTCCGCGAAGTGTGGATCGGCGTCGGCGTCGCCGCCGCCATCTGCGTCGTGGTCGGCGCGGTGTTGGAGCTTAGCTCCCGGGAGATGGATAAAGCGACCCTCGAAGCCTTCGAAGGGTTCACGATGCTGCTCGCCGTGGCCATCCTGACGGGCATGTCGTTCTGGATGCAGCGCACGGCGCGCACCATGTCCGGCGAACTCAAGGCCCACATGAACACCGCCCTCAACGGCGGCTCGCTGGCCGCTATCGTCCTCCTTGCCGCCACTTCGGTCGGCCGAGAAGGCCTCGAAACCACCCTCTTCCTGTTCGCCGGCTCAAGCACCGCCGGCTCCGGCGCAGGGTTCATCATCGGTGGCGTTCTGGGTTTTGCCGTCGCCGCCGCCATCGGGCTGGTGATCTACCACGGCGGGCGCTGGTTCCCGATGAGGCGCTTCCTTCAGGTGTCCAGCATCGTCGTCCTCATCATGGCGGCGGGCTTGCTCTCGAACGCGATCAACTCGCTCTTCGGCGCGGGCATCCTGACGAACATCGGCGAACGCCCCTGGGACACCGACAACATCCTCTCGATCACGTCGGACCTCGGGAAGTTCCTCAAGACCCTGGTCGGTTACGACTCCGCGCCCTCGATGCTCCAGATCGTCCTCTACTGGGGCTACCTGGCCATCACCCTCGGCGCGTACATCGCCATCCCTCTGCTGGGCCGGCACGGCGGCAACGGTAAACGCCTGACAACCCCCGAAGCCCGCCGGGCCTAGGCCCTCGGCAGTTCGCTTCTCGAACCTACAAATTTCGCATCTGGAGTGTACCCATGCACCGGCTCGCCCCTGTCGCTCTCGCCGTCACCCTCACCGCCTCCGCCTTGCTGGTTTCCTGCGGCGGCGACAATGGGCCCCGCCGCTCAATCGCCGTCGCCATCGACCCGGCCGACGCCGGCTGCACCCCGGCCAGCATCGCCCTCAGAACGGGCGAAAAGGTGACCTTCGATGTGAAGAACGACGGCAAGAAAGACTGGGAATTTGAGGGCATCGAAGGCACGAAAATCGAAGAAGTCCTGATTCCCTCTGGGCGCAGCCGCGACATCGACTACACGGCTTCGTCGGCGCCAGGCACGGCGAAGGTGAAGTGCTACACACCCGCTGGCGCCGCCACGGTCATAGAGTTGGCCATCGCCCAGTAGCGGCCGCGTCCCCGTGCACCCGCAACGCCGAACACTCCCACGGAGACCGACCATGCCGCGCTTTGCCCTAATCCTCTTGATGCTCGCCCTGCCAGTGGGGCTTTTCGCCGCCTGCGGAGGCGATAACGACGCGGCGAAGACCTCCGAACCTTCGACTTCCCGCGTCACGACGAAGGCGCCGGCCACCACCGTCGCGGTGGCCCTTATCGAGTACAGAGTGACGCCGGACAAGCTCTCGGTCGCCGCCGGCGTCACGAAGTTCGTCGCCACCAACACCAGCGCGTCGATGACGCACGAACTCGCGGTGCTCCTCGTGAAGCCAGACGGCTCCTTCGAAAATACCGGCGAGATCGAAGACATCGGCCCCGGCAAGACGAAGGACGTGAGCCTCGAGCTGCCATGCGTGTGAATAAACCGCCAGTGACGAGGATTCGCCGGGCCACGATGGGGACGGGGCATCGTACGCGTGACAGCGCGCCCTCCAAGCTCGGAGCGAGCGAAGAGTACACCGGACGCATGGGACTCAGCGGCAACCGCTTGAAAGACCGGCCGGTCGCGGTGTTCTGCCCAGAGTGCCACGGGTCCCAGGCGCTCGTGAAAGCGGACGGGCGCTTCGTGCCGACGTGCGCGACATGCGGCGGTCAGGGGCAGATTGCCGGCAGCGCTCCAGTAGTGACTCTGTCGTTCGGCCTAGTCAATCCTGCGGCTACACGCTAGATTGCGCGGGGTCAGACCCGCGAGCGGGCTGCGCGAGAGGGTGCGGGCATTGTCGATCCACAAGAGCACCCGCGAAGGGATTGCGGTAAGACGCGAACCCATCATCGCGGACGAGTATGCGGGGCCTTTGTCAATGAGTGCCAGCCGGCCGCAAAAGTACGGGACGAACGGGGACTACTGGGCCGTGAAATACAAGTCAAACGGCTACGGAAACGGCCGGGCGCTCGTCGCGGAGCACCTCGTGGGACTGGCTGGAGGTGCTATCGGCGCGGCCGTACCGGACGTGCGGCTCATGCTGATCGATATGGCGTTTATCCCCGTGCAGATCGACATGAACGGCGCACCGCACCCAAGCCCGGGCCTGCATCACGCCAGCTACTTCCATGTGGGATACGGCGACCGGGGCGGGCTCGCGTACATCGACGAAAATCGCCCGGCGCTTGCGAAGTTGGCCATTCTCTACGCGTGGCTGCACTGCTTCGACGATCATCAACTCATCTACCAGGTGGCACCACCGCATCGCGTCCTTTCCGTGGATCACTCATGCTTTCTCCCTAAATACATCTACTGGGATGAGGCCTCCTTAGCGGCCGATACGACGGTGACACCAGACAATTTCTTC
>JANXYE010000524.1 GCA_025350285.1 Chloroflexota bacterium | reverse complement strand
TCTGTATCGTCTCACCGCTCCCGCCAACCCCGCCCTGGCCGCTCGTGGGACTCGTGCACCGCTCATCGGCCCCGGCTCCGCCCCACCCGCTCATCACAGCACCGCTTCGCCAAAATGGCCCATTCCCGGCCGCACTCCTAGCATGGGCTCCTATGCGCCTCATCCTCATCCGACACGGCGAATCGGAAGGCAACGCCGCCGGATTCGTCCAGGGCCGGCTCGATTTCGGGCTGACGGACCTCGGCCGCATCCAGGCCCAAGCCACCGCCGAACGCCTTGCCAGCTTCAAGGCAGACCGCCTCATCAGCAGCCCCCTCCTTCGAGCGCTCCAGACCGCCTCGTATATCGCGGCGCCCCTCGGACTTGTGATCGAGCACGAGCCGGACCTCATGGAGTACGACATGGGCGCGGCCAGCGGGCTGACAGGCGCCCAGATTCGCGAGAAGTTCCCGGAAGTGGTCGCCTCCTGGCAGAAGGGGCTGCGCCCGGTGTTCCCAGGCGAGGAAGGCCGATCTACGTTCCACGCCCGCGTCAACGCATTCCTGGACCGCTACTCCGCGACCGACGAGACCATCGTCGCGGTCGCCCACGGCGGAGTCGTTGGAGCGATCTGCTACAGCGTCCTCGGCCTCGAACCGTCCCGCCGCGGCGCTTTCGAAGCCGCCAACTGCGGCATCACCGAAATCGGGCTCGACCGCCAGGGCCGCCGCGTCCTCCTCCGCCAAAACGACACCTGCCACCTCGACGGCCTGGTGACCGCTGTCGATCGCGGCTGAGCAAGTGCCCCGTCGCCTGCCTCGCCCATCGTCTCCCGTCCGCTCATGCCTGCGCCACTGGCCCCGATTGGTGATGCACCAGCTTCCATTCGCCATCCTCCCGCGCGAACACGTTCGTCGCGATGAGCGGAGACCCGGACACGAGTTCCCGGCAGTAGACCACCGCCGTTTCGCCCAGCATGTGCACGACCGCCCCGCCAGCGACCACCCGCGGCTGGTCCGGGTTCGCGAGGATTGAACGCCAGCTCGCAAGCACGGCTTCCCGCGCGGTCAACGGCATCCATCCGGGGTGGATGCAGCCAACCGGCAAGCGATTCGCCCAGAGCGCCTCCATGGCCTCCAGGTCGCGGTTCGTGAAGGCCGCGTAGAGGCGCTGGTTGGCCGCGATGAGGTCGTCGGTTTCGGACATCCGCCCAGTATAAGCGCTGCCTACCCCTGGGCCGGCGCGAACACCCGGTAGTCCGTGTCGTCTACCAGCGCCGTCGCGCGGGAGCGGCTTGAAGTAGTTGAACGCGGCGTTCAGGTCGCCTTCCCATACCTCTTCCGGCAGGTCATAGAGCACTTCGATCCCATGCCCGTCCGGGTCCGCGATGTAGACGCTGTGCGACATCCCGTGCTCCCCGCGCATCAGGAAGGTCACGCCGTTCGCCTGCAAATGGGCCACCTGTTGGAGCCACGAATCCCGGTCCGGGTAGGCGATCGCAACATGGTTTAGGCCCGGCCCACTCCCCGCCATCGACCACTTCCCGGCCTCGCCCGCCTCGGCCGGGTTGCGCACCTGCGCCAGCGCGACAGTCGTGGTGGTGGCCCGCCGAGCCGCCCCGGTAGAATCGCATCGTGAGCCCGCTCTCGGGCGCATCGCGGCCGGTTGCTCGAAGCCCATGAT
Organism: Chloroflexota bacterium; assembly: GCA_025350285.1. Lineage (GTDB taxonomy): Bacteria > Chloroflexota > Dehalococcoidia > Tepidiformales > Tepidiformaceae > JANXYE01. Next base: position 10,926 of record JANXYE010000524.1, on the reverse strand, counting down.
CTCGGTCCAGAACCGGTGCGACGCCTCTATGTCCCGAACGTTCAGCACGAGATGGCTTACCCCTGCCGGGGCGCTGGCGCGGGTGGGAGCTACGTTCGTGGACATCGTGAACCTCCGGGGCGAGTTCCGCCGCCGGTAACGATACGCTCGTGCGGCACACCCTGGTATCCCTCTGGCTCAGCCTTTCCTGGCGTCTTCGCGGTGCATGGCTTCCAGGATTGTGTTCGCGATAAGCCGGGCGTGGGGGAACGGTTTCCAGCCCTGGGGCGTGTTGTAGTAGCGCGTCCCGGCCTGGTACTCGTCCGGCTCGCGGTCGCCGTACTCCACGTCGATCCCGTCCACCCGGATGCTGGGCGAACCGAGGAACTTCTTGCTCTTCGCGTCCTCGCTGTCCGTGACCTCCACGTAGACCACTTCGGCCTGCACTTCGGTAGCCTCTAACGCCTGGCGCAGCGCTTCTTCGGCGTCCCTTCCCCGGCCGGTCGATTTCGAATACGCAAACTCTATCTTCATGGTTGTGGCGGCCCACCCCTGGGTTGGTGCTCGGAGCTCTCCGGCGGTCCCGGCGGCTTTCGGAGCTGACGCAGGCGTTCGTACGCCGTCGCTTCGAAGCCAATCGACCCGGGCTGGTAATACTCTGGCTGGCCGACTCCTTCGGGCAAGTACGTGGCCCCGCGCGCGAAGTGGCCGCCCTCATCGTGGGCATACCGGTACCCGTCGCCGTACCCGAACTGCTTCATCATGCCCGTGGCCGCGTTGCGCAGGTGCATCGGCACTGGCAGATGGGCCGTCCGCAAGGCGTCCTCGCGGGCCTTCTGGTAGGCCAGATAGACGCTGTTGCTCTTCGGCGCCAGTGCCAGGTAGACGGCGCACTCCGCCATCGGCAGCCAGCCTTCCGGCATCCCCACGAAGTGCACCGCCTGCTGACAGGCGACGGCCAACTGGAGCGCCCGCGGGTCTGCCAGGCCAACGTCTTCGGCCGCCAGCAACACCATCCGCCGCACAATGAAGAGCGCGTCCTCACCGGATTCGATCATCCTCGCCAGCCAGTAGAGCGCGGCATCCGGGTCGGAGCCGCGCAAGGTCTTGATGAACGCCGAGACGGTGTCGTAGTGGAAGTCCGCCTGTTTGTCGTAGTACGGCCGGCGGTCCGCGAGCGCGCCCGTCACCTGCTCGCCGCCAATAACCAGCTGGCCCAGCCCACGCGCGAGCTGAGCCGCGATCTCCAGGGCCGTCAGTGCCGCCCGCCCATCGCCGTTCGCCCCCTCCACCAGCAAGCGCCGTCCCGCCTCATCGAGCGAGAGGCCCTGGCCGCCCAGCCCGCGTTCGCCATCCGCCAGCGCCCCGTCCACGATCTCGCTCAGATCCTCCGGCCCGAGGCCCAGCAGCCGAATTACCCGTACCCGGCTGAGCAGCGGCGCAACCACCTCGAACGAGGGGTTCTCCGTCGTCGCTCCGATAAGCGTAACCGTGCCGTCCTCCGCGTACGGCAGGATCACGTCCTGTTGCGCCTTGTTGAAGCGGTGGATCTCGTCGATGAAGAGCACGGTCCGCTGCCCCGCTTGCCGCCGCGCGCCCGCCTCCGCGACGACTTTCCTCAACTCCGCGACGCCCGAGGAGACGGCCGAAAGCTGGATGAAGTTCGCCCGCACACCCTTCGCCACGATGCGCGCAAGGGTCGTCTTCCCGCAGCCGGGCGGCCCCCAGAGGATGATCGACGGCAGCCGCCCCTGTTCGACCGCGTTGCGCAGCATCGAGCCCGGGCCGATGGCCGCGTCCTGTCCGGTGAACTCGTCGAGCGTGCGCGGGCGCATCCTCGCCGCCAGGGGCGCATCCGCTGGGACCGCCTCCTCACCGAAATCCATCGAAGGTTGCATACGAAGTTCCGAGTTCTGAGTTCCGAGTGCCCGGATTCAGCATAGTGGGCGGGGAGTCCCAAGTCCCAGGTCCGGGGCGGCGAGGGTGGGCGCCACGACCAGTCCAACGGCTCCCCAGACTTCCCGCCGATTGCCCTCTGAGGACATGCCTTGTTCCCTTCAGCCCGCGAGGACGGCTACCGTGACGCCCTCGCCGCCCTGGTTGGCCTCCCCCGATTCGAACTTTCGCACGAGCGGGTGGCCGGTCAGGGCCTCGCGGATGGCCGCTCGCAGCGCGCCGGTCCCCTTCCCGTGGATAATGCGCACGAACGGCAGCCCGGCCTGGAAGGCGTCGTCGATGTAGCGGTCGAACACGTTCAGCGCCTCCTCCGCGCGCTGGCCGCGCAGGTCCAGCTCGACCGGCACGAACGGCCGCGCGGCCGGGACGGGCAGCGCCACCCGAGCCTCCGGCTGCTTCGTTTCCACGCGGTCGATCCGGTCGACGGAGACCTTCATCCGCAACCCGCCGAACTGCACCTCCACGCGGCCATCCTCACCGATCCCGCTGAGCGCCTCACCCGACTGGGGGATGTCGCGCACGTGGACCGTGTCGCCCGGCTCCAGTTCGCGGACCGTGATGGGCAGCGGTGCATCGCGCCGCGCCGGCTTCGCCTTCGCACCTAAACGGGCGAGGCTCGCGTCCATTTCCTTCAACGTGTCGGCGGCGGACTGGGTGTCGGAGGCCAGACGGCCCGACTTGCGCTTCAGGCCGTCCAGTTCGCGGCGCACGCCCGCAACCTCGTCTTCGGCCTCCCGGTGCGCCTGTTCGAAGATCGCGGCGCGCTCCTGCTCTATCCGGTCCCGTCGCACGGCGAGCGCCAGGCGCAGCTCCTCGCTCTCCTTGCGCGCCACCTCCGCACGGCGCCTCGCTTCCGCCGCCGCCACCCGTTCCTCCCGGATCTCGGCGAGGAGTTGCTCCATCTCGAAGTGCTCGGGCGAAAGCTGCTCCTGCGCTCGCTCCAGCACCCCCTCATCCAGGCCGAGCCGCCGGGCGATGGCGATTGCGTTGGATTGCCCCGGAAGCCCGATCGTCAGGTGGTAGGTCGGGCTCAGGGTCTCGACATCGAACTCAACGTTGGCGTTGCGCAGCCGCGGGTCGTTGTGCGCGAACGCCTTCAATTCGCCGTGGTGCGTGGTCGCGACGAGGGTGCAGCCGCGTTCGAGCAACCCTTCGAGGATTGCCCGGGCGAGCGCCGCTCCCTCCGTTGGGTCTGTGCCGGCGCCGAGTTCATCGAGCAGCACGAGCGTCCCCGGCTCGGCCCGTTCGAGGATGCCCCGCACGTTTCGCATGTGCGAAGAGAACGTGGAGAGCGACTGCTCGATGCTCTGCTCGTCGCCAATATCAGCGAAGATGCGCGGGTAGACAACCATCTGGCTGCCGTCGTCGCAGGGTACCGGCAGCCCGGCCTGGGCCATCAGCGTGAGCAGCCCGAAGGTCTTCAGCGCGACCGTCTTCCCGCCCGTGTTCGGACCCGTAATCAGCACGCCGGCGTAGCCGCCGCCCACGGCGAAGTCCGTAGGCACGACCTCGCCGCGCAGAAGTGGGTGGCGCCCGCGCTTGATCACCGTCGCGCCCGAATCCTTCAGCCAGCTCGACCCGTCGCCCGGCGGGGGCAGGTCCGCCTTCAATTTCCGGGCCAGGCGCGACTTCGCGTGGAGCAGGTCCAGCCGGCCGAGGGCGAGCACGCTCCACTGCGCTTCATCTTCGCGTCCGCCGAGCAGCCCAGTCAGCCGCTGAAGGACCTTGCGAACTTCGCGCCCCTCGGCGAGCTGGAGTTCGCGCACCTGGTTGCCGGCCTCGACCACGGCCATCGGCTCAATGAACACCGTCGCGCCGCTCGACGAAACGTCGTGCACGATGCCCGCGAGCGAGCCCTTGTGGTCCGCCTTTATGGGGATAACCTTGCGCCCGTTGCGCTCCGTCAGCAGGCCTTCCTGGGCGATTCCGCGCCGGATCGCCTCCGCCAGTGCCGATTGGGCACGCTGTTCGAGCCGGTCCTGGGCGATCCGCAACTCCCTCCGCGTCGTCCCGAGCTCCGGGCTGGCGCTATCCGCGACCTCGCCCCGTGCCGTGATCGCTTCATCAACCGCGTCGCTGAACCGGCGGAAGTCCGACACCCCGTCCGCTATCTCACCGAGCGAAGGTACGCGGGCGCGCACCCGCTCGATCACCTGCTTCGCTCGCCAGGCGGTGCGCAGGGTTTGGGCCGCGTCCACGAGGTCCGGAGGGTCCAGCACCTGGCCGATGGCGCCCGCATGGATGAGTGGACGGATGTCCTTCGCCCCCGCGAACGGCACGTCGATCCCGAGATGGTCGAGCAGGCGCATCTCGGCGGTCTCCGCCTGGAGCTTCAACGCTTCGCGATACTCGGTCGCGGGGCGCACCTCGCGGGCGAGTTCGCGGCCAACGCTAAAGGCCGTCTCCGCCGCGAGCAGGCTGAGCACCTTTTCGAACTCCAAGACGCGCAGGGTGTGTTCGTCCACGCCAACCAGCCTACAGGCGCGGGTGCGTCAATCCAACGTGAGTTGCCCTACTCAGCGGTCGCGTCGATGACCGGGCCGTCGTCGGCCACGATCCGCGGTGTCGTCCGTACGGGCGTGAACCCTTCCCGCTGGGCATCTATCAGCGGGCGCTCCTGCTTCGGCGCCACCGGACGGGAAGGGGCCGCGTTCCGTACTTGCCCGCGAGCCGCACGTGGCCCGTATCCCTCACGCGGGGCCTTCTCCAGCCCACAGAAGGGGCAGGCGACCCAGGCGTAGCTCAGCGGTTTAGCGCAGGATCGGCACGGCTCCTTGAGCTGCGTCCGGCAGGAAGGGCATACCAGGAACTCGTCGCTGACGCGGCGCTTGCAGGTCGGACAGGCCTTCTGGTCCTCAAGATCCTGGAGCAGCGCCTCTTCTTCGAGCGACCGTTCGTACACTTCGACGAGCGTGTAGCGGGGCCGGAGGATCATGTAGATCCAGAGCCCGAACACGAAGAAGACGGTCACGAGCAATACCGCTATGGTCTGCGCAATCGGGTCGCGCGTGCGCTGCCGGATGTCCCGGACGGTCCAAAAGATGAGCGTGAGCCAGAGGGCCGCGAGGTAGACGCCGATGACGAGGGCCACCCCTTTGGCGGTCGCTTCCCAACTGCCGCCGGGCCATTCCACAAGGAACATCAACTACTCCTCCGCCAAAGACGAGTATAGCACCGGCTTTGTTCCCATCACGGGCTGTGAGGTGTCTGCAACAATCGTTGCGCGGCTCGAACGTTGTCGCGGGTTCAGCCGCCGCTCCCTGCCGGTCGCGGTGCTGATATCGCTGGTTCGAACTCGCGGGGGCACGATTCAGTACCGCGACGGAGATGGAGACGGAGACGGAGCGGCGGTCGAGGTCGCGATCACGCCCGGCGCCCCGTCGATCTGGAATCGCTCACATGCCCTAGCCAATGCTAAACTCGTCCGGTGGCGGTCGAAACACTCCCCGAACTCCTGGAAGGGCTGAATGAGCCCCAGCGCGCCGCCGTGACCTTCGGCGATGGCGCCCTCCTCATCCTCGCCGGCCCCGGCAGCGGCAAGACCCGCGTCATCACTCACCGCGTCGCCTACCTCGTGCGCGAACGCCGCGTCGCTCCCTGGCGGCTGCTCGCGGTCACGTTCACGAACAAGGCGGCCAAAGAGATGCGCGCCCGCTCGGCTGCCCTGCTCGGCGAAGACGCGGGCAGCCTCGCGATGGGCACGTTCCACGCCCTCTGCGCACGCTGGCTGCGTATCGACGGCCACACCATCGGCCTCGACCGCAACTTCACCATCTATGACGCCGACGACCAGGAACGGTTGATGAAGCGCACGCTCGACGACCTGCGAATGGACCCGAAGAAGCACAGCCCCCGCGCTATCCTCTCCCAGATCTCCCACGCGAAGAACGAGATGCTCTCCCGCGAGGGCTACGCCGCCCGCATCCAGACCTACGACCAGGAGGTCGTCGCTCGGGTCTGGGCGCGCTACGAGGAGCTGATGCGCTCCTCGTCCGCCGTGGACTTCGATGACCTGCTCCTAAAGACCGTCCAGATGTTCGCGCAGTCGGAGGAGGCCATCGAAAAGTACGCGGGGCGCTACCAGTACGTCCTCGTCGATGAGTTTCAGGACACGAACCCGGTGCAGTACCAGATCGCCCACGCCCTCGCCGCCGGCTTCGTCGGGGCGGGCTCCGAGCCGGAGCGTCGGATCGATGCCGCCGGACGCCGCCTCGGCTACCGGAACATCGCCGTCGTCGGCGACCCGGATCAGAGCATCTATAGCTGGCGCGCCGCGGATATTCGCAACATCGCCAACTTCGAAGCGGACTTCCCCGGGCGTGAAGTCGTCCTGCTCGAACAGAATTACCGGTCGACCGCGCCGATCCTCATGGCCGCCGAGTCGGTCATTGACCGTAACCCCTACCGCACGCCGCGCCGTCTCTGGACCGCCCGTCCCGGCGGCGACATGATCACGGGCTACGAAGCCTACAACGACGAAGAAGAGGGCGAATTCGTCGCTAACGAAGTCCGCCGGCTCGCCAACGCGGGGCGTAAGCTCTCCGCCATCGCCGTCCTCTACCGTACGAACGCCATGTCCCGGCCAATCGAAGACGCGCTCGTCCGCCACCGCATCCCCTACCGGCTGATCGGCGGCGTGCGCTTTTATCAGCGCCGTGAAGTCAAGGATCTCATCGCCTACCTGCGCCTCATCCACAACCGCCTGGATGAGGCAAGCTTGCTCCGCGTCCTCAACGTGCCCGGGCGAGGCGTCGGTAAGACCACCGTCGCCCGTCTGCGCGAGTGGGCCGCCTCCATGCAGCTCGGCACCTGGGACGCCTGCGAGGCCGTCGCCGGGGGCCGCCTCGATACCGGCATCACTGGCCGCTCGGCCGCCGGTGTGCGCGAGTTCGTCATCGCCATCAACGCGCTCCGTGCCAAGCGCGAGCTTCCCCTCACGATGCTGCTCGACGACCTCCTGATGGCGACCGGCTACCTCCGCTACCTGCGTGAAGGCGAGCCGGATGCGGCCGAAGACCGCGTCGAGAGCATCGACCAGCTCCGTGCGGTGATGATCCAGTACAGCGATATCGCCGGGGATGTCTCCGACCTGGCTCAGTTCTTGAACGACGTTGCTCTGGTCGCCGATGTGGACGAAGTCGAGGGCGGCGCCAACGCCGTCACGCTGATTACGCTGCATAACGCGAAGGGGCTCGAATACCCGGTCGTCTTCATGGTCGGCCTGGAAGAGGGCGTACTCCCCCACATCCGCTCGTTCGATGACCCCAAGCAGATGGAGGAGGAACGCCGCCTCGCCTACGTCGGCATCACCCGCGCCGAGGACCTCCTCTACCTCACGCGCTCCTACCGCCGCTTCATGATGGGCGGGACGATGGCGAACCCGCCCTCGCGCTTCCTCCTCGATATCCCGAAGGAAGTCGTGCGGCCATGGGGTTCCACCACGCCGGGCCTGCGCGCGGGCTCGTACGCGGAGGCGGTCGCCATTGCCCCGCCCCAGGAGGATCTCCCCGAAATCGAAGCCGAGTATGGCCCCGGCCAGCTTGTCCGCCATGTCAAGTTCGGTGTCGGTATCGTCGTTTCCGCGCGCGCGAACGGCGGCGACGTGGAGTATCAGGTGACCTTTGAGGCGGCTGGCGTGAAGCGCCTCCTGCAGAGCTATGCCCGGCTGGCGCCCGCGTGATCGTCCCACTCTTCCTCCTCCCGGGTGACGCCTCCGAGTGGCAGGATTGGCTTCGCGACGACGCGCCCAAGCTCTTCGGCGTCGTGGGCGCCGTGATCCTCGTGAACCTCCTCTCGCGCCCGCTTATCGGACACGGACTGCGCGGGGCCGTCCGCTCCGCCGCCCGCATCCGAGGCACCGAAATCGAAGCCGGCGAACGCCGCGTGCGCACGCTCCAGGGCACGCTCACCTGGCTGGTCACGTTCATCGCGGGCTTCGTCGGCATCGGCGTCGCCCTCGATACGCTTGGGCTCAACGTGACGCCCTGGGTCGCCGGCCTGGGCGTCGCCGGGATTGCCTTCGGTCTCGGCGCACCCTCATCAAAGACGTGATCAACGGCGTCTTCATCCTCGTCGAAGACCAGTATTCCGTCGGCGATCAGGTGACGATCGCGGCCATCAGCGGCGAAGTGATCGAAATCAACCCCCGCCGCACCGTTGTGCGCGATGGCGATGGCGCTTTGCACAGCATCCCAAACAGTTCGATCACGATCGCCACGAACCGGAGTCCAGCCCTGCGCCGCCTCCATATCGCGCTCGTGGTGCCGTTCCGCGAAGCACAACGGGCTACGGCGCTGATCGAATCGGTGGTCGCCGCGATGCCCGGCGACAACGTCCTGCGCACGCCGCGTATCGCCTTCTACAAGACCATTGGCGACGGTGATGTCCAGTTCAACCTGGTGGGCGAAGTCCGCCCGGCCGCGCGCTGGTCGATAGAGGGTGAGCTTCGCCGTCAGCTCCGCCGCCGCTTCGCCGATGAGCGCATCGAAGTGCGCTTCCCGCCGGGCGAAAACTGAACCGTCCCTTGCCCCGCGGCCGGGCGGTGGAGCACCCTTCGCCGAAAGTACACGTGGAGATCTGACGCCGTTTGGCCGCCTTGCGCCCGCACTCCCCCGTCCGTAGCGTTGGAAGCATGCGCATCGGGCTGATTTCGGATACTCACCTCCCTTCCCTCATGCACAGCCTCGATGAACTTGGCACGCACGTTGGCGACGCCCTCCGCGGCGTCGATCTGATCCTCCACGGCGGCGACGTCTGCGCCCCGGTAGTGCTCGACTGGTGCGAACAGTTCGCGCCCGTCCTCGTCGCTGAAGGCAACAACGACATCTTCAAAGACCCGCGCATGGCCCCGAAGCAGCTCCTCGACATCGAGGGCTGGCGCATCGGTATGGCCCACGAACTCCGTCCGGAGTCGCGTCCGATCGCCGAATTGCTCGCATCGGCGCTCGATGGCGAACTGGTGGATATCCTCATCGGCGGCGACACGCACGTCGAACGGCTCGAATACCGCGACGGCGTCCTGCTCATCAACTCAGGCAGCCCGATCCTCCCGCACCACCTCACTACCCGCCTGGGCACGATTGGCATCCTCGAAATCAGTGCGTCGCGGGTGCATGCGGAGATTGTGACACTCGGCCCTTCCGAGGGGTTGCGGAACCCTTCGGCCGCCCAGCACGTGATCATCGAGCGCGGCGCCTTCGTCGAGGCATCTCTGCGAGGGACGCCGCTCTCAGCGGAGCACTTCGCGGCCCCGCCTCACGAGCGGCTCAAGCGTCTGCCGTTGGCGTGATTCGGGAGCGCGCCGACCAGCTGCTCGAACGGGCGCTGGCCGTGGGCGAGCTGGTCGCGAACAACCCCGGCCCCGCGATGGCCGCGATCCGCAAGCTCCTCATCAGCAACGCCCACCGCGACGACGTCGCCGCGCTCCAGCGCTCGGAGGGCGTCGCCCTCGAAGCCGCGCCCGCCCGCTGGTCGTGGAAGTCGCCCCGGAGCCATCGGAGACGATGCGAAGCGCCCCCGCGGGCAGTTGGACAAGCGATTCCGAGAACTACCCGTGATAGTCCTCCGGATGTTCTTGGCGATTGAGGCGGTCAAAATCCAGCGATGGCATCGTCCCCGGCGGAATAAGATCGTCAACGCCTCCGAACATGAAGAGGAATACGCCCAGCCCCTCCCCCCGCAAGAGTCTCCAGCCAATTCCCGGCGCCGGTGGCCGGAGCGTGAGGCCTCTCTGCGGAATCGGGCAGACCGGTCTGAACGCTCCCTCCGCCGCTCGAAGTGCGGTGTTAAGGCCTTGTTTTCTCAGCACGTTGACAGTTGGGGTGAGAGCTTTCCAGTATGCCTCAAGCGCTTTCGATGCTTTGGGCATCAAGTTGGTCGAGGTTAACGAGGACACTCGGCCCCGCAAGTACTTCACCACCATCTGGTTTGATTTCCGGGCGACCGCATTCCAGGCGCCAGACTTCAGGCTACCGGGCGACAGAGTTCCATTCACACCTGGCACACTGGGGCCTGGCACCGCGCCCGTCGAATCAGCGAGGTTCACCGGGTCGCTCTCGGAATACTCATAGAAGTTCCCTGTTCCACCCTCGAACCCGATCGGATCCTTCGTCGTCCATCTTCCCGTCTCGGGGTCGTAATCGCGGGCGCCGAAGCGGACGAGGCCGGTGTCCGCATCGTAGAGCCCGCCCGCGAAGCCGAAGGGGATGCGCGTGAACCCTGACGCCACGACATCCAGGGTGACATTCCCGAACTCATCGTGGTTCATCCGCTGGACCACCGTGCCGTCGTCCGCGCGGACGACCAGGCGCAGGCTGCCGAGGTGGTCCGTCACCACCCGGTAGGTCACGCCGCCCTGGACCACGTAGTCGGGGATGTTGGCGTGGGTCGCGTAGACGAAGCGGCTGACGAGCGCCCCGCTCCCGCTGAGTTCGGCCACGATCGCCAGGCTCCCGTCGTAGAGCCAGCCCTGCTGGAGGACGCCGCCAACCTTCTTGCCCACCCGCCGGTTCATCCCATCGATGACGTAGTCGATCACCGGCGCAGCCACCGGCCGTGCGACGCGGGTGAGGTTCCCAAACTCGTCGTAGGTGTTAGTCGTTGTCCCGCCAACGCCCGTCTTCGAGACAAGGTCGCCGGCCAGGTTGTAGGCGTAGGCGTAGGCGTTCAGGCCGTAGGTCAGCATCCGGTCCTGGGCGTCGTAGGTGGGCGGGGTGATGAGGCCCGGGCCGGCCAGCCGGTTGCTGTTGCTGTCGTAGGTGTAGGCCGCGATCGCCAGGCTGTCCTTCTTGACCCCAATGAGCCGCCCCGTGACGTCGTAGCTGTAATCGTAGGTGTGGGATACGCCCTCGATCGTCTCCGTTTTCGAACTGATGCGGCCCACGTTGTCGCGCGTGTAGGTTGTGCTGTAGAGGCCGGTCACGCCCGCGGTCACGCTGTAGGCGGTGGCCTCCGCGAAGAGGTTGCGCGTCCAGGTGTCGGTGATGGTGTCGA
>JANXYE010000456.1 GCA_025350285.1 Chloroflexota bacterium | reverse complement strand
CCGGAGTGGGGCAAGGTGAACGTCGTCATTCGGCAGGGGAAGGACGGGGAGATGCAGGTGGTCCAGGAACCGCTCCCGATCATGCCGGCGGAGCTCCAGGAACTCTTCGAGGAGGCACACTAATGCCAACCTTCAACATGCGCGTATTCCGCGGGAACAAGGATGGCGGCGAATACCGCGAGTACGCGGTGGAGGCCGAAGAAGGCCAGGTGATCCTGGATGTGATCCACACGCTCCAGGCCACGCAGGCCCAAGATCTGGCGGTTCGCTGGAACTGCAAAGCGGGAAAGTGTGGCTCGTGTAGCGCCGAAATAAACGGCAAACCGCGGCTGATGTGCATGACGCGAATGAGCCTCTTCGACGCGGCGGCAGGCGCGATTACGGTCTCGCCGATGAAGACCTTTCCGCTCATCAAAGACCTCGTGACGGATGTTTCTTTCAACTACGAGATCGCCAAGAAGATCCCGGCCTTCAAGCCGCGTGCCCCCGAAGCGGATGGCACGTACCGCATGATGCAGGAAGACATCGACCGCGGGCAAGAGTTCCGGAAGTGCATCGAGTGCTTCCTCTGCCAGGACGTGTGCCACGTCATCCGGGATCATGCGGAGAATCAACCGAAGTTCGCGGGGCCGCGCTTCTTCGTGCGCCTGGCGGAGTTGGACATGCATCCGCTGGACACCGTGGACCGCCTCGAACTGGCCCGTTACGACGCCGGAATCGGCTATTGCAACATTACGAAGTGCTGCAGCGAGGTCTGCCCGGAAGAGATTCACATCACGGACAACGCGATCATCCCGCTCAAGGAACGCGTCGCTGACAAGTACTACGACCCGATCCGCTGGATTGGGCGAAAGCTCAAGGGCAAATAGCAAGGCGCGCGTGTCGTCCGGCCATGACGGACGCCGCTGGACGCACGGGTTGGACGATGACGAATGCCTGACCGCCGCCCGCTGCGCATTGTGCACACGTCCGATGTCCACCTCGGGGCATATTCCACCAGTACGGACGAGAAGTGGAGCGAACGCCGGCAGCTGATGGAGGACGCGTTCGCGAACGTGATCTCGCTCGCCAACGACGTGGACGCGGACGCCCTGCTGATCGCCGGGGACTTCTTCGACAACGACCGGATCGACGAGCAGGTGGCGCGGTTCGCGGCCGGGCAGATCGACCGGTTCCGCGGCAAGACGTATCTGCTCCCCGGCAACCACGACCCGATGGATCCCGGGCGCGTGTACTGGCGCTACGATCTGGAGAGTATGGCGCCGCGATTGCGGATATTCCGGGAGCACGCGGGCGAACTATTTCTCGATGAGGACCTCGATCTCGTGCTCTGGGGCCGCGGCTACCTGGAGAGCGACTGGCATTTTCGCCCACTCGATGGGCTGCCCGGGCGGCTCGATGGGCGCTGGCACATCGCTATGGGCCACGGCCACTTCGTGCGCCCGGACGGCGACCACGGGCGGTCGTTGCTCATCCCGGAGGGACAGGTAGCAGCGGCGGCGGGCAAGTGGGACTACCTCGCCCTCGGGCACTGGGAACCGCACGCGGACGTGAGCAGCGGCGGGATGACGGCGGTCTACTCGGGAGCACCGCTGGCGCTGAGCGACGCGAACCGGAAGGCTGGCTGGGCGGCCGTCGTGGACTTCGACGAGGCCGGGGTGAACTGGCGGGTGGTCCGGGTGGACCCTCGCGGCGAAGCGCCGTACGCGTAGCGGGGCGCGGAGGTCGAGGAAGAACCGTGGACATCGGCGACCTTGTGGTGGTGTTCGGCCTGGCAGGCCTCGCGGCGTTCACCCAATCCCTGAGCGGATTCGGGTTTTCACTGCTGCTTGTGCCGCCCCTGGCGCTGGCCTTCGGGGCGCGCGACGCGGTTGTGGTCGCGAACATGCTGAGCGTACTGGTCAACATCCCGGCGATTATCGTCTGGTGGCAGCGGATCGTCTGGAGGCTCGGCGGGCGGCTGCTGATTGGCTCCCTGCTCGGGATGCCAGTCGGGTTAGTGGTGTTACTGGGCGTGGAGCCGCGGGTCCTGAAGCTCGTGATCGCCGGGACGGTGCTGCTTTCGACGGTGGTCATCTGGCGGGGCGTGCGGGTTCATCGCCAGCGAACCGCGTACGACGTTGCGGCGGGATTCGTGAGCGGCGTGCTGAACACGAGCACCAGCATGTCCGGGCCGCCGGTCGTGCTCTATCTCCAGGGGCGTGGGCTGGCGCCGGACCCCTTCCGGGCGACGCTCGCGGCGCTCTTCTTCGTGGGCAGTTTGATCGCTGTCGGGCTGTTCGCGGCGGGTGGGGCGATGGATCGTGATACGACCACGCTGGCGGCGGCCGGGACTCCTGGTCTGCTCGCGGGGTGGTGGCTGGGAACGGTGGCATACGGCCGACTCGGAGCGGGCCGCTTTCGGGGCGTCGTTATAGCGGTGCTGGTACTGAGCGCGGTGTCGGCGGGGGTGTCGGCGGTGCTGGGTTAGCGGCACGGTTGGCGGCATCCGGCCGACTGGTAGATTAGCTCCCATGGAATGGCACGACACCCCTGAACTCCCCACCCGTATCGACCTGCGCGACCCGGCCTACAAGCGCAACCGCGAGCACAACCTCGCGCTGGTGACTGATCTGCGGGCGCGGCTGGAGCGGGTGGCGAAGGGCGGGGGTGCGGCGAGCGTAGCGCGCCACAAGGAACGCGGGAAGCTGCTCGCGCGGGAACGCGTGCAACGGCTCCTCGACCCGGCGACCGGCTTCCTCGAGTTCAGCCCCCTCGCGGCGGACGGGGTCTATGAGGACGATGTGCCGAGCGCGAGCATCATCACCGGGATCGGCGTCGTCGCGGGACACGAATGCGTGATCGTGGCGAACGACGCGACGGTGAAGGGCGGTACGTACTACCCGATCACCGTGAAGAAGCAGCTCCGGGCGCAGGAGATCGCGGAGCAGAACCACCTTCCGTGCATCTACCTGGTGGATTCGGGAGGCGCGTTTCTGCCGCTCCAGCACGACATATTCCCGGACGCGCGCCATTTCGGCAGGTCGTTCTACAACCAGGCGAACATGAGCGCGAAGGGCATCTACCAGGTCGCCGCCGTCATGGGCTCGTGCACGGCCGGCGGGGCATATGTACCGGCGATGAGCGACGAGACCGTCATCGTACGCGGGACGGGCACGATCTTCCTCGGCGGGCCGCCGCTGGTGAAGGCCGCTACAGGCGAAATCACGACCGCGGAGGAACTCGGCGGCGCGGATGTGCACACGCGCATCAGTGGCGTCGCGGACCATCTCGCTGAGGACGATGGCGAGGCGCTCCAGATCGTGCGGAGCATCATGGAGAACGTGCCTCGCGACCGCCACGAGCCGTGGGAACTGACGCCGGTCGAGGAGCCGATCCACGATGTCGAAGAACTCTACGGGATCATCCCGG
>JANXYE010000407.1 GCA_025350285.1 Chloroflexota bacterium | reverse complement strand
CATCCTCGTGAAGTAGGAGCGGTCGCCACGGCACGAAGGAGAAGGGGCGCCCAGCGGGCGCCCCTTCTGGTTGTTGCGCTTGGTGGTTGTGCGAGCGTCAGCCGCCGCTCCCTGTCGGTCGCGGTGCTGAACCTGTGGCTGCGTCAGGCGGTTGGGTGGGTCATCTCAAGGGGGACGACCCATTGCTCGAACTCTTCCGGGGTTACGAGGCCGAGGCCGAGGGCGGCCTCGCGCAGGCTGAGGCCCTCGTGGTGCGCGTGCTTCGCGATCTTGGCCGCTTTGTCGTAGCCGATGTGCCGGTTGAGGGCCGTCACCTGCATGAGGTTGCTCGCGAGGTTCGCCTCGATGCGCTCCATATTCGGCTCAATTCCGGTCGCGCAGTTGTCGTTGAATGAGGCACAGGCATCGCCGAGGAGACGGATGCTCTCCAGCACGTTGTGCACCATCACCGGCTTGTAGACGTTGAGCTGGAAGTTGCCCTGGCTGCCCGCGAAGGCAACGGCGGCGTCGTTCCCGAACACCTGCACGGCGACCATCGTCAGCGCTTCGCACTGGGTGGGGTTCACCTTGCCGGGCATGATGCTGGAGCCCGGCTCGTTTTCCGGGATGATGAGTTCGCCGATGCCGTTGCGTGGGCCCGAGGCGAGCCAGCGCACGTCGTTTGCCATTTTCATGAGCGCGCCAGCCAGCGTGCGCAGGGCCGCCGACACGTTCACGAGGGCGTCGTGCGCGCCCAACGCCTTGAACTTGTTCTCCGCCGAGTAGAAGGGGAAGCCCGTCTCCCCGGCGATCTTCGCCGCACAGAGGTCGCCAAACCGCGGGTGCGCGTTGAGGCCGGTGCCCACGGCCGTGCCGCCGATCGCGAGTTCGAGGACTCCGAGCTGAGCGTGCTTCAGGTTTTCGATGGCATCGTCGATCTGTGCCACCCAGCCCGATACCTCCTGCCCGAGCGTAATCGGGGTCGCGTCCTGGAGGTGCGTCCGTCCGACTTTCACGATGCCGGCGAACGCCTTCGCCTTCGCATCGAGCGTGTCACGGAGGAGGGCGACTTTCGGGTAGAGCTGGCGCGAGAGTTCCAGCATCGTCGCGATGTGCATCGCTGTCGGGAAGGTGTCGTTGCTCGATTGTCCCCGGTTCACGTGGTCGTTCGGGTGGACGGGCGCCTTCGAACCCATCACGCCGCCAGCGATCTCGATCGCCCGGTTCGAAATCACCTCGTTCGCGTTCATGTTCGACTGCGTTCCTGAACCGGTTTGCCACACTACCAGGGGGAAGTGGTCATCGAGCTTGCCCGCGACCACCTCGTCGGCGGCCTGGACCACGAGGTCGGCGGTAGTCTGCGGGAGTTCGCCGAGTTCGGCGTTGGCCAGCGCCGCCGCCTTCTTCAGCACGCCGAGCGCCTCGATCATCGCGCGGCCCCAGACGAAGCGGTCCCGGCCGATGGGAAAGTTCTCGATGCTGCGCTGCGTCTGGGCGCCCCAGTAGCGGGTGGAATCGACCTCGATCTCCCCCATAGAATCGGACTCAATGCGAAAAGCAACCATGCCCACACCTTACCCCTTTCGGTTCGTTTGTTCCCCGCGGGACCCTGCTATCGTTGCGGTCAGGGAGTCGCCAGTGGCTGCGAACAGGACGGCAACGATTGGTTTCCGGGACCATTCGGCCGCCTGCGAGATGACGGCAACGCGAGAGCGGGCGCGTGCGTTGCGGAACAGCACGGGTTAACGGTGCCGGCGCATCGATGGTGTGGCTTTTGGTATGCTGGCGGCATGAGCACGCTAACGGCCTCGCCGATCCCGGAGTACTTGGAAGCACTCGGCTTCCGGCCAAGCGGCCGGGCGGACTGTGTCGCCGTGAAGCAAACGAGCTTCGAAGAGTACCTGCGCATCGACACCGAAGGGCGGCTCGCCGAGTGGGTAGACGGCGAGACGAGGGTCTACATGGCGAATACACTGTTGCACCAGAGCGTCCTCAGCTTCCTCCACTTCATCCTCGTTGGCGTTACGAGACGCGGCAGTCTCGGGAAGGTCCTCTCCGCTGGCTATGCCATGCAAAATGTGCGTGGTGGTTCGGGCCGCGAGCCTGACCTCGTGTTTGTTCGAAGCGACCACGAACAGCGTCTCCAGAATTCGCACCTTGTTGGCCATCCGGACCTCGTGATCGAGATCGTCTCGCAGGACAGCCCCCAGCGTGACTATGTCGAAAAATTTCGTGAGTATGAGTCTGCGGGCATCCCAGAATACTGGGTCATAGATCCGCGGCCAGGACGACGCAGGGCGGACTTCTTCGTCCTCCGAGCAGGCCGGTACGAAGCGTCTCTTCCGGATGGGGGCGGTGTCTATCGAACGGCACTTCTGCCCGGCTTCTGGCTCAGGCTGAACTGGCTCTGGGACGATTCCAGCGACCCCACAGCCGCGCTCGAGGAGATCCTCGCCGGCGAACCGGCCTGAGGCGTTACCTCGCCGTTGCCAAACCACCGTCCAGCGACGAACGTAGAACCGATGGCTTCTCCCGCGCACGACGGCTGGCTTCTTTATACCGACCACATCTCCAAGTCCTACGGCGCGACTCGCGTGCTCGACGACATCACGATCGGGCTGCGCCCGGGCGATGTGATCGGCCTCGTCGGGCCGAACGGGGCGGGCAAGACGACGCTCCTGAATGTCCTCGCCGGCATGTTCCCGCCCGACGCCGGGAGCGTCTGGCTCGAAGACGGCTGGGTCGATTTCGACCGCCAACCGGAGCGCCGCCGCATTCTTGGTCTGATGCTTGGTGGACGCCTCGTGGTTGAGGAACTCAAGGCGGGCGAGTACTTCGAGTTTGTCGCCGCGATGTACGGCGCGAACGGCCGCTCGGCGACGCTCGTCGCGGACCTCGTGAAGACCCTCCGCCTGGACCCGCACATGGCCAAGCAGATCAAGAACCTCTCCGCCGGGACGAAGAAGAAGGTCGAGTACGTGGCCTCGGTGCTCCACAGCCCGCGCATCCTCCTGTTCGACGAGCCGTTCGAAGCGATCGATCCGCCTTCGGTTGCCGACCTGACTGCCGTAACACTGGATTTCGTCCGATCGACCGGCGCGGCGGCGATCATTTCGAGCCATATCGTCCCTTACGTGCGGCCGCTCGCGACGGACACGCGCCTGCTCTGGAACGGCCGCCTCTACGAACCGTCGGACCTCGAGGACGCCCTCCGGTCACGGGGCGACGACACGGAGTTGTCGCGCTGGCGGACCGTCCTGGAGGGCGCGTGATCGCCACCGGTCCGGGCTTCCCACGCGAACTCAAGGCGCTCATTCGCGTGCGGCAGGCGATTAGCCGCGCACAGCGCGACCAGGGGCCTGCCGGCTGGTGGATCAAACACTCGCTACTCACGGGCGTGGCCGTCCTCTTTGTCCTCGGGGCCTTCATCGGCGGCTGGGGCATCTCCGGCGACGCCCACCTCGACCGCGACAAGGCCGCGACGCTCTTCCTGTTCGCACCCATCACGGCCGCCGGGTTCCTGCTCTTCCTCCAGATGGGCGACCGCCCCGGCGCCCATCCGATCGGCGAACTACGGGGCTACCTGCCAATTTCG
>JANXYE010000518.1 GCA_025350285.1 Chloroflexota bacterium | reverse complement strand
GATCGGCATCCCGCACCTGCTCTTCATGGCATTCCAACTCATGTTCGCCATCATCACGCCAGCCCTGATCACTGGCGCCTTCGCGGAACGCGCGAAGTTCGGCCCCTTCCTCATCTTCACCGCACTCTGGTCGCTGCTCGTGTACGTGCCCGTCGCCCACTGGGTGTTCGCCTACGACGGCTGGCTCAGCGCTTTTAGCACCAACGTCAATGCGCCGGACATCGGGCTGAACACACTCGACTTCGCGGGCGGGCTCGCTATTCACGTGAACGCCGGATTCGCCGCAATCGCGGCGGTGCTCGTATTCGGCAAGCGCAAGGGCTTCGGGAAGGAGCCGATGGAGCCGCACGACATCACGATGTGCGTACTCGGCGCCGCTATCCTCTGGTTCGGCTGGTTCGGCTTCAACGCCGGCAGCGCCGGCGGGGCCACCCCACAGGCGGTCTACGCCTTCGTCAATACGGCCGTCGCGGCGTCGGTGGCCGGGCTGACGTGGACGCTTATCGCGTGGAAGTTCAGCGGCAAGCCGAGCGTCGTCGGCGGCGCCTCCGGCGCGGTCGCCGGACTCGTCGCCATAACTCCCGCGTCTGGCTATGTGGAGCCGCTCGCGGCCATCGCCATCGGTTTCGGGGCCGGCGTGATTTGCTACGCGGCCGTGCGCTTCCGCGCCAAGCTCGGTTTCGATGACTCGCTCGATGTGATCGGTGTGCACGGCGTGGGCGGGATGTGGGGCGCGCTGGCCACCGGCATCTTTGCCGCGGCATCCGTCAGCGGCCTGCCCTACGCGGACGGGCTTATCTACGGCGAATGGCACCGGTTCACCGACGCGGCCATCGGTATCGTGGCGATTGGTGGATACAGCTTCGTCGTGACGTTCATCCTGCTCAAGGTCCTGGACATGACGATGGGCATCCGCGTCTCGGAGGTCGATGAGGAACTCGGCCTGGACATCACGCAGCATGGAGAGCGCGGGTACACCTTCGATGAGGGTGGCGGGTCGCTCTCGCCAGGGCCTATCCTGCCAGCGCCCCCCGCGAGCTACGCAGCCGCCATGTCCCCCCAGCACACGCCCACGGCCGCACCGGCCGGCGGCGGACAGTAAAGGACGCGACTCCACACCATGAAGAAAATCGAAGCGATTATCCGGCCGGAAAAGCTCAACGACGTGAAGCAAGCGCTCGACGACCTGGGCATCCACGGGATGAACTTCATCCAGGTCACGGGCCGCGGGGCGCAGCGCGGCATCGTCCATCAGGGCCGCGGCGGGGAAACCGTCACGGTCGACCTGCTTCCGAAGGTGAAGCTGGAAGTCGTCGTACGCGATGCCGCCGTCGACCGGGTGATCGACGCAATCATCAATGCCGCCCGCACCGGGAACATCGGCGACGGCAAGATCTTCGTCATACCAGTGGAGACAGCCGTCCGCGTGCGGACCGGTGAGCGGGGCGACGTGGCCGTCTGAGGCACCCAGTCCGGTTTTGACGCAAGTCCTCGCCGAACTTGAGCGCGCCGTCCCGGCCTAGCCCGCTCAGACCACCTTCAGCCCGCCCACGCCCTTCTCTGGCTCCGGGTAGCGCAGGGCGAGCTTTTCGAGACGCTCAATCAGCGCCTTCGCGATGACCACGTCCCGGTACCACTTCTTGTTCGCGGGCACCACGTGCCAGGGCGCTTCCTTCGTATTGCACTTATCCACCATGTCTTCGAACGCGGCCTGGTACGTGTCCCAGAGTTTGCGGTCATCAAGGTCGCCCATCCGGAACTTCCAACGCTTCGTTGGGTTATCGACCCGCTCCTGGAGGCGTTCGCGCTGCTCGTCCTTGGAGATGTGCAGGAAGAACTTCATGACGAGCGTGTTCTCCTGAGTGAGCATCGCTTCGAAACGGTTGATCTCGTCGTAGCGCGCCCTCCAGCGCTCTTCCGGCACCAAGCCATGGACGCGTTCGACAAGCACGCTTTCGTAATGTGAGCGGTTGAAGACGACCACCTTGCCCTTCTCGGGGCAGGCGCTATGGATACGCCAGAGGTAGTCGTGGTTTTTCTCTTCTTCGCTGGGGACGCCGAAGCTGACCACCGAGCA
>JANXYE010000377.1 GCA_025350285.1 Chloroflexota bacterium | reverse complement strand
CAACACGGGAAACCCCAGGCGGCGGAGGCGCGTGACCCCCACCGGACGCCCGCGAGGGACAGGCCGGGCCGCTTGGGGTGGCGGACAGGTTCGTAGTACCGATGACGCCGGGTAACGCTGGTCGAGGGAAGGGACCTGAGTTCAAGGTCAACGTCCGAAGGGGCACGAGAGCCGGGAGATTGGTGATGAGCCTAACACCTCCAGAAAAGGTTCAGAAACTCCAGGAGGCGTTGCATGCCAAAGCGAAGGGATCGCCTGGCTATCGGTTCTATGCGCTGTACGACAAGGTGTATCGTCGCGACGTCCTGGAATTCGCCTACGCGCGCTGCCGCAAGAACGGCGGCGCGGCGGGGGTCGACGGCCAGACGTTCGACGACATCGAGGCGGCCGGCCTGGAGCGATGGCTGGACGAAGTCGCGGAAGAACTGAGGAAGCGAACGTATCGTCCCCAGCCGGTGCGGCGGGTTGACATCCCCAAGCCGGATGGGAAGCAGCGTCCGCTGGGCATCCCGACGATCAAGGATCGCGTGGTGCAGACGGCTGCGGTTTTGGTGTTGGAACCGATCTTCGAGGCCGACCTGGAACCGGAGCAATATGCCTACCGCGCGAACCGCAGCGCGTTGGATGCCGTGGAGCACGTTTACGGCCTGCTCAGAACGGGGCATACGGAGGTGATCGACGCGGACTTGAGCGGATACTTCGACAGCATCCCGCACGCCGAGCTGATGAAATCGGTCTCCCGTCGAGTGAGCGATCGGCCCCTTTTGGCGCTGATCGCGACTTGGCTGGAGTCTCCGGTGGAAGAGATCGACGAGCGTGGCCGCCATCATCGAACGACCCGCGCCAAGGACGAGAGACGCGGCACGCCGCAAGGCGCGTCGATCTCGCCGTTGTTGTCAAATCTGTACATGCGTCGGTTTGTGCTGGGCTGGAAGACGCTGGGGCACGAGTCGCGACTTCGGGCGCGGATCGTCAACTACGCGGATGACTTCGTGATCTGCTGCCGGGGCACAGCCGCCGAGGCGATGGCCACGATGCGGGGCATGATGTCGAAGCTGAAGCTGACGGTCAACGAGACGAAGACGCGGCTCTGCCGGATGCCTGCGGAGACGTTCGACTTCCTGGGTTACACCTTCGGCCGGTTCTACTCGCCGAGGACGGGAGGTGCCTATCTTGGCACGCGCCCGTCGTCGAAGAAGGTCCAACGGCTCTGCCGCGAGATCAGCGAGATGACCGCTCGGAAGTGGTGCTGGCTGGCCGCCGAGGCGATGGTGGGTCGGCTCAACCGCAAGCTGACGGGTTGGGCGAACTACTTCTGCCTGGGGACGGCAAGCCAGGCCTATCGCGCGGTGGACAACCACACCTGCGATCGGCTCCGCCACTGGCTGGCGCGGAAGCACAAGGAACAAGGGTGGCGGAGATCACGATTCCCCGAGAAACGCTTGTACCAGGATCTGGGCCTAATCCAGCTCCAACGTCGCCGCCGCAGCTTCCCGTGAGCGCCCGCATGTCGGGCCTTGTCCGAGAGCCGGATGCGGGAAATCCGCCCGTCCGGTTCGAAGAGCGGGGAGTGGAAACGGAGCGCAAGCCACCGCGCCACTCCTCGACTCTACTTCAGCCCTGATATCTTTTCAGCCCGACTTGGAAAGCCGATCGGTCCGGTTGCGATCCATCACTGCGTACGGCTAAGATAATCATTGACTGAGGAGGATCTTCGATGAGCATCGCGACCACCTATGCCCATATTGTCCGAACGCCTGGGAACTGCGGGGGACGCCCTCGGATCGTAGGCCACCGTGTCCGCGTTCAAGACGTCGCCGTCGAGCATGAGGTCCACGGGTTCTCTCCCGAGGAGATCTGCGAGCAGCATCCCGGCCTGACGCTCGCGGAAGTCCACTCGGCGCTCGCATTCTTCTACGACCACCGCGAGGCGATCCTGGAGGATCTCCGGCGCGATGAGGAGATCGTCGAGGAATTCAAGCGAAATTTTCCTGTCTCGTCCAGGTAGGCGGCGATGCTCGCGACCTACTCGGATGAGAACGTCATCTCCGCCGTCGTCGTCGGTTTGCG
>JANXYE010000513.1 GCA_025350285.1 Chloroflexota bacterium | reverse complement strand
GGAAACGCGCTCCTCTACCCCAACGAACATTCGCCGAACGTCGAACATCCTTCGCGAACACGCGACCGCGGCGGTCGCGCCCACAAGATGTTTCGGAACCGCGGGCCAATGGCTAACGGCCTCTACACGCCCGCGTAGCTGTGCAGGCCGCTGATCCACAGGTTCACGCCGAAATAGGTGAACATCACCAGGCCCCACATGCCGACGAGCCACCACATCGGGTCCGGGCGCCAGCCGCGGCGGATGCGGAGCGGGATGATCTTGCGGAAGCCAGGCGCCCCCGCCAGGGAGCCAGAGCCGGCGCGGGCGTGGAAATAGCAGGCGATGCTCAGCCAGGTGACGAGGGCGCTCGTCTCTTTCGGGTCCCAGCCCCAGTAGCGGCCCCAGGCGCTATTCGCCCACCAGGCCCCGAGCGCGATGCCGAGCCCGAGCATGGGGAAGCCGATCATCACCGCGCGGTGGGCGAGGTCGCCGGCCGAGTCAGCGCTCGGGAGCGAAGCGAAGCGGCGCTTGCCGTCGCCTCCCTGAGCGAGGTAGACGGCGGCGCCGCAGAAGGCGACCGTCAGCACCGCGTACGAAATCATCATCATGCTCACGTGGATGGTGAGGAGCGGCCCATTCTGGAGGGCGGGGATAAGCGGCACGATGTCGGATGGGAACTGGGTCGCGACGAGCAGCATTCCGGCGACAATCGGCAGGCCCACCACACCCAGGCGGCGCTGGCCGCTGAGCGTCTCCGAGATCATGTAGACGGTCGCTACCCCGAACGCGAAGGCGACCGTGAATTCGTACATGTTCGAAATCGGGGCGTGTTCGACGGCGGCCCAGCGCGAAGCGACCGCGCCGCCCAGGGCTAGCGCCGTGAAGATGGTGAAGCTCGTCGCGAGGCGGCCGATGCCGGGGTTCGGGACACCGGTGGCGGAAGAGAACTCGACAGAGCCGGCCTCGGTCTGCGCGCTAAAGCGGCGCAGCGAAACGGACGCGCTGGCCACGTAGGCGACGTAGAGGACGACGGCCATGAGGGCCGTGACCAGCCCGGACCAAAAAAGGTAGATGGAAAGGTCGGCCATCGCCCCCATGGTAGCGGAGGCCAGCGAAACACGGAAAAGGACGC
Organism: Chloroflexota bacterium; assembly: GCA_025350285.1. Lineage (GTDB taxonomy): Bacteria > Chloroflexota > Dehalococcoidia > Tepidiformales > Tepidiformaceae > JANXYE01. Next base: position 1,522 of record JANXYE010000513.1, on the reverse strand, counting down.
GGGAAAGCGGAAAGGCCGAGGATTCGCGACCTGCGGGTAGCCGTGCCGTTCCATCGGCACTGGAGTCCGCAATCCGCCAAGGGCCGCCCTTACGCACTGCTCAACAAGTATCTCCGCCCGCCCCCACCAGCTTGGTGGCGGACACGTTCCCGGACGCGTAAAGCACGGCCACCGAGACCTGGAAGCAGCCCTTTCCGGAGAACGTGACCGTCGTCGACTGTCCTCCCTGCGGCACCACGGATCCACCGCCTACGCTCCAGGTGACTTTCAGCTGTTGCGGAGTGGGCGGCGCTGAGAGCGAGTAGGTTTCCGAAAGCCCGGCCACCGTCGAGGGCCCAACAATGCTAACCACTGGACCCACCGGCGTAGGCGTGGCGGTTGCGGTCGGCGTTGGCGTGTCAGTCGGCGTTACGGTGGGGGTGGGGGTCTCCGTTGGCGCGGTGGTAGGGGTGGCCGGCGATGCGGTGGTCGGCGTCGGGTTGGGTATGTTCGTCCGCGTGGGCGTTGGCGTGCTCGCCGCTGTCGGGCTTGCTGTCGTCCCCGTTGGGGTCGCGGCGGTGGCGTTGGCCGCGGGGCTGCCGGGTGTGGTCGCGGCGCCCGTTGCCGAGGGCGCTGGCGTGGCGCCACCGGGCGGAGTCGCGCTGCGGTTGCGCGGCGGCGTGCCGAAGGGCGTCGGCGTGAGCGTTGGCGGGACGAAGCCACCGGCGTTCGAATCCCCGCCCTGGGTGATGATGAAGGCCGCTATCCCGCCCGCGATGAGGGCCGTGAGGAGGCCACCCAGGGCCATGTAAAGGAGCGACTTTCGCCCGTCCGCTTTCCGTCTGTCGGCCAGGTACCCGGTACCGCGGGCAAACTCCACGACGGCCGCGTTGAAGACCTCCGGCTGTTCGAGGTTGGCGGCGTGGCCGGCGTCTTCGAGCGTCACCATTTGGACGACGTTGCGGCGCAGGCTGGCGATCATGCGGGGGGCGTTGCGGACGAACTCGATGTCGCGGTTTCCAACAACGATGAGCGTAGGGACGGTGAGTTCTGGCAGCCGTTCGAAGGCGTTGACGCGGGCGATAAGGCCCTCCGCCGTGCCGGCCACGCCGTCCGGCTTGAGCAGTTCGAAATCGCGCACGAGCATTGCCCGCGCTTCCGGCGGGAGGCGTTTGCTGGCGGCCGGATAGAGCCGGGACTCGCGCAGGAAGCCGATGCCCTCGGCGCGGATGCGGGTGGCCATCTCTTCGAGCCGCGGCTGCACCTCGTCGCGCCACCGGGGCGAACCAGCGGCCGAGTTGGAGTTGATGACGATGAGCCCGGCCACCCGGTCCGGCTGGTCCAGGGCGATACGCAAGGCCAGTGCACCGCCGAGCGAATGCCCGCAGATCAGGGCCCGCGCGTAGCCCAGCGAATCCATCAGGGCAATGCTCGTGCGCGATTTCGAACTCCTCAAGCCGGACGGCGTGGCCGGCACGGCGGAGGGCCTCATCGCCCGCGTGAACGCCTTCGAACGGCTCCCAGAACTCACCGTCCCTACGCT
>JANXYE010000365.1 GCA_025350285.1 Chloroflexota bacterium | reverse complement strand
GCGACACGGGTCGGCTATCTCCGCCGGGCGTCACTCACGCGCCTCTCGACGGTGAAGCTCGCGGGCGCTTGACCGCGGCGCCGCGAACCCTCCATAGTCCCCCTTCAAGAAGTCGCGGAATCGAATTCCTCGGGGCGGGGCGCAATGGCGAAACGGTATGCCCTCGTCAGGAACATCCAACGCACACCTCGGAGCATCGACACCCACCGGCCGGAAGCCCGAACGCGCGAGACCGCCAGCGATGCGGCGGGGCCTGCACCCACTTCACGTTGGCCCGCCCTCGGCGAGCGAGAAGCGCTCATTCCCGGGCACGTCCTGGGCCTTCAGCGACAGCTCGGCAACCGCGCGGTCCAGCGCTGGATAGAGCGTGGCGCCGCCGGCTCAGGGAGCGGGTTCGGCCGGGTGACCGAAGGCGCCCCTGGAACTGAAGGTCCGGCGGGCACTGGAGAGGCGCCAGCGTTGGAGCGGCTCGACTCCAAAGCGGCGCACGCGCCAGGCAGCCTCATCCAACGGGAGATCGTCGCGGATTGGCCAACGGAGTCAGACGTCACCGACGACAAGGGCCGGAGCAAGAAACGCTCCAAACAACTGCTCATGATCGACGCCGCCGTTGCCCAGTACCAGGCATCGCGAACTCTCAAAGGGACGCACGCCTTCAACCAGAACATCGCCCGGATCGACAACATACTTGGGTTGATCACCGCCTTCCGGGCGAAGAAGACAGCGTCGATTCGGAGCGCCAAAATGGGCGAGTTGCGAGACACGCTGGTCGCCGAACGCGCAGACGCCGAACAGGCCAAGGCCGATGAGCAGGCATCGCTCGCCGAAGCCGGTGAACGGCAGACCGCATTCGGCCAGTTCAGTGGCGATATGGGGGATCACGCTACGAGAGACCCGGGATTCACCGGTAACGCTGGGGGACTCACGAGATTCCAGGGAGAGCTGAACCCACGAATCAAGAGCATGATCGAAGACCGCAACGATGACGGCACTCTGAGCGACGAGGCCATCGCCAAGATGACCGCCATGGACCGGGAGAACGAAGGCGGCGTGATAGACTTCGACCCGGCTACGAGACAACTCAATGTCGCGGAAGGTGTTTCGCAAGATGACCTCGCGGGGATAATGGAGGCGCAGGTTAACCCTGTGACGGGCGAAACCATCTATCCCGAATTGGCGAACGCCGCGAATCCCGCACAGGGCGCCGATCAGCAGGTCACAGAATCGATGGACATCGCCGGGATCGATATGGATGTCACTTACAATCCCAGTGACGCGAATTTCGACGACCGCCTGGCGTTGGTCGTGCAAGCTGTTCAGAATGTCCGAGATGCCGGGTTCAACGTCCCACCGCTCGATATTCGGCTCCCGAAGTTGGGACGCACGTTAACGGTAGGCGCCGACCACGTTGTTACGACTGGTGATGAGACGCACCGCGCTATCTTCGTGGCCCCGGATTTCATGCATGTCAGCTCCGCGAACATCAACAACCCTCTCGATACGAAGGCCTCTCAGGGCGCGAAAGGACCGTACAAGTTCAGCTCTACCGCACTGGATCCTAGCGGCTCAGGGACCATTGTCCATGAAATCGGGCACTTCCTTCACTATGTGGAAAATCCGGGTAAATTCCACGAACTGTTTGCGTCCGCCTTTCCCGGCCCAAAACGCGTCATCGCTACGGGAGAAGTAAGCGAATACGCTGGTAAACCGCGCGAGTTCGTTGCGGAAGTGTTCCTGGGGCTCGTCTATGGGACGGACTACTCAGATGCGGTGATGGAAATGTACGAAAGCTTCGGCGGCCCCGCGGCCGGATGATACGCTGGTCTAGGCGCTCAGCTTCTGGCACGTGCGTGGTCCCGGCATAGGTCAGCCAGCCACGCCGGAGACGGCGGCGGCACGTGGATAGTCGCTCTTTTGCCGCAGTGTGCGGAAGGTCTCTCAACCCGTATCCTGCGCCGAACACCCGTGGAGCATCCCGCGTGAACTTCGGCGTCCTGCGCGTAACAACCCCCGACGGCCAGACCCGTGATTACCCGCTCGACGCGCCCGTCGCGGTGATCGGCCGCTCGCCCGAGAACAGCGTCGCCATCGACCACATCTCGATCGCCCGCCGCCACGCCCGCCTTTTCATCGACAGCGGTAACCCATACATCGAAGACCTCGGCTCCGAGACCGGCACATCCGTCGGCGGCGGGCGGCTTGGGCCGGGTGAGCGCGCCTTCCTCTCGGAAGACACAGAAGCCCTCCTGGGGGAGGTCGCCATCGCCTACCTCCCCCCGGTTACCGCGCGGCCCTCCTCTCTCGCGCCCGCCCCGGTGCAGGTTCCCGAGGCAGCCGCGCCGTCCCCGGCCGCCGCACATCCCCTGAACGTCAGCGTCTCCGGCCCCGCGGCGACGGTCGCCGCGGGCAGCGTGGGGACGGCCACGGTTCACCTCCAGAATCGCGGCACGGTGGTCGATGAGTTCGTCATCGACATCAGCGACCTGCCCCCTGGCTGGGTCGAAGTCGATCGCCCGGTGATCCGCCTGGTGCCAGGAGCTCGCGAAGAGGTCACGATCGTCCTGCGCCCGCCGAAAGACAGCAGCGCGGTTGCGGGCGACCATCCCTTTAGCGTCGCGGTCACCTCTCGGGAGCACGGGTTCGAGGTACTGGTCGTAGGCGGGCTGAGTGTTGGCCCGTTCCAGGGCGTCGCTCTTGACCTCCATCCCGTGCGCTCGTCGAAGGCGTTCTCGCTGCGGGCCGAGAACACCGGCAACACACCCGTCACGCTGAGCCTGAACGGCGTAGACGACGAAGAGAAGTTCGCGTTCAAGTTCGAAACGCTGAACGTCACGCTCAAGCCGGGCGAGCTGCGCGAAGTGCCGTTCGAAGCGCGCGTACGCGGCGGCAAGAAGTTCGGGCCGCAGCAGGTGCATCCGTTCAAGGTGGAGGCCCACCTCCCGGGCGCGCAGGCCAACCGCCTGCTCGTCGATGGCCAGCTCCAGCACAGGCCCGCGCTGCAGATGTGGAAGTGGCCCGTGCTCGGCGTGCTTGCCGCCGCGTTGCTGCTCGGCGGGGGCCTGGGGTACGCCAAGAACTGCTCGGACCAGGGCTGGCCGGGCTGCGGCTCTGACTCCAAGGCCGCTGCGGCTGGCGAGAGCCCCGCGAGCGGAGGCGCGACCGTGGCGCCAGGAGGCGCTTCAACGCCGCCCCCCGCCGCGAGTTCGTCCGCGGCGGGGGGCGCCGCCGCGACAGCATCGGCCACGACAACGGCCGGTAGCGCCGCCACGACGGCGGCCGCCAGCGCCGCGGCAGCGGCCACTACGGCCGCGCCCGCACAATCCACGCCCGCCGCTCAAGCCGCCAGCACGCCCGCACCCGTCGAACTGAAAGGCACGAACGTCGCCATCGCCGCGTTCGGGACCAACGGCACCGTCCTCGGTAAGTACCGCCAAACCTCCGCGACGAATTGGGTGGAGGAGCCTACCGGGGCGCCCGCGACCTTCACCTTCGTCGAGGTCCAGCGCGACGATGCCTCCGTCTACCTCTTCGACCCCGCCCGTGGGGTCACGCTCCAGCTCGATCTCAGCCGCCGTAAGATCGTCTACAGCGACGCAACGAACCGCTTCGACCTCTATGACCTGTCGGCGGCGGCCGCCGTCGTGAAGGGCTACAACGTCACGAGTGCCTCCTTTGGATCAGGCA
>JANXYE010000332.1 GCA_025350285.1 Chloroflexota bacterium | reverse complement strand
TCCGCGCCGCCAGCCAGGGTCTCGCGGTACAGGCGGTTTTTCGGTGAGCTGATATCTCGTATCGAAACTCACGTGATATCGCATATCAGATGACGCCCGGCCTCCAGTCGCCTACCCTGAAAACGATGGCTGGACCCGACGCCGAACACCGCGACGCCCACAAGCCTGCTTCGAGGCTCACTCGAGCGCTGACGATTGGCCTCGCCGCTTCCCTCGCGATGGTCGCCGTCGAGGCAGTCGCCGGCTACCTCAGCGGCTCGTTGGCCCTGATCACGGACGCTGGCCACCTCCTCGTGGACTCGATGGGCCTCGCCCTGGCGCTCCTGGCGACGGTCCTTGCCCGCAGGCCACCAGATTTGCGGCGGACCTACGGCTACGCGCGCGTCGAAGTGCTCTTCGTACCCGTGCAGGTCGCCTTGATGCTCGCGCTCGCGGCCTTCGTCGGCTACGAATCCATCTCCCGAATAGGAGAGAACCGCGAGATTGATGCCCTCCCCGTGTTCCTCGCCGGCGTCGCCGGTTTGGTCGTCAACCTCTGGGTGCTGCGCCTTGTCGGTGGCCACGGACACGAGAATCTCAACGCCCGGGCGGCCTTTTACGAGGTCCTCTCCGACGCCTTCGGGTCGGCCGGAGTGATCATCTCAGCGGTCGTTCTCGTCTTGACCGGCTGGACCTTCGTGGATGTCATCGTCAGCCTCGCCATAGCTTCGCTCTTGCTCCCCAAGGGCTTCAGCCTGCTCCGCCACACCGTTCGCGTCCTCCTCGAAGGCGCTCCCCAGGGGACCGACATACAGGCTATCGAGCGGGACGCTCAGGCCGTCGAAGGCGTGAAAGCGCTCCACGACCTCCACGTCTGGTCGCTGACGCCCAGCTTCACGGCGTTGAGCGCCCACGTTGAGGTCGATTCCATGGACGGCTGCGGCGAGCCCATCGCGTCGCTCACCCGGATGCTCCGGGAGCGTCACGGGATTGTCCACGTCACCCTCCAGCCAGAGACGGCCGAGCTCCACAACCAGATCGACTGCTGTCTCTACCCGGACGCCGCCCGTGTCGAACATGAACACGCGCGCTGATCTCGGCTTCGGGTTCGCGGACCTGCTCCCCTTGGGCCATGGGTTCATGAACGATCCCCGTGCCACCGCAATCGGACGCTCGTCGCCCCTCAGAGTAGCGGTCCCCTTTTAACCGCTGCCGTAGCCCCCTGCCGCCCGGCCATCCCCAGCGCGCGGTACCGCGACCTGATTGGAGCGGTCAAGATGGTGCCGTCCGCAGTGGTGAATCAGTTCGAATTTTGTGAACTTTCGTCGGCTTCGACGAGGGAGAGGATTTCTTCGAGCGTCCACACATGATCGGCCACGCCGGCGGCCATCGCGGGAGTCTGGCCCTGGAGGCTCACATGGGGCCGGGCGAAGTTGTAGTACATGAAGTGGAGCGAGACGGAGCAAGCCGTGGCAGCGGAGCTTGATCGGTTGGGTACGGCCAATCTCCTATTCAGAGATGAGGCTCTGCTCCGCTGAAAAATGAGTCGTGCTGCCGCCTGAGCCATCGACTGTTACCTCGATCACGTACTCCCCGGCTTCTGGAAGGGTGGCAATCGCCGCTAGCCCTATCAAGGCCCTCTCGGACCGGGGCGCGACCGCCTGCAAGTCGAACTCGACGCCGTTTGGCACTAAGGACGGCACGCCGGGGCCGGTGATCTTAAACGCAACTACATGGCGACCCGGAGTGGTTCCGGCTGGGAACTCGATACTCGCGGCTAGTCCAACCGAGTAGGCCACCGGGAACGTCGGTAGTTGGAGTCGATCCCAGCACCCTCCCATCAAATAGAGCTTGCCGTTGATGGCTTCGGCGCGATCCGCCAGAATCACGAAACTGACGAGAGGTGATGGCGTTGCATGAGCGGCGGCTGTCATCGCGGAATCAACTGTAAAGAATTCATCGGTATACACAGTATACGACACCCAGCGCGAGGAGTAAACTGGCTGTGCGACCGTACATCGCTCGCTTTGAGTTCGATGATTTCAATTCGGAGGAGATGGCCAAGCACGGCGTGACCGAGCGCGAGGTCAACCAAGTGTTAAATGGCGAGGACCCGCGCATCGTGCGCAACAAAAATGAGCACGCAGAGAAGCAGCCGTACGTCATGATCGGCCTTACCGACGGCGGAAGAAAGCTCTACATACCCATTGGCCCGGTCGATTCTGAACCGGGCTTGTGGAGGCCAGCAACGGCTTGGACACCCTAACGCGAATGTGAGGACGTTATGAAGTTCGATCCGGCGGACTACGAAATCGATGAGGGGCTGGCGGAGCCCTTTGACAGACCGAAGCAGCGGGCTGGCATGGTCGTTTCGGTCAGGCTGGACGCCGCCGAAACCGACAGACTGCTTGGATTTGCAGACGAGACAGAGAGAACCGTGTCTCAGGTGGCGCGACTCGCAATCCGCAAGTTTCTTGACGGAGCCGCTATGCCGACGCTCGCGGCAAGTCGGGTCACGGTGCAGTTTACGTCGCCGCTCGCCATCTTCGGAGGCGCTTCGGCTCAGTCATTTGGATATCCGCTTTCAGCGAAGCCGGTTATTCCCGCGGTGCCCACCGCTGCTGGGCTGCCTTCTTAGCGAGCTCGCTCCGCTGTTCCGGCGTAAGACTCGCCGCCCGCGCCTTGCCCCCCACGAGCCCGCCCTTGCGCCCGAGCGCCACCGCCGCCGGGTCTCGCGTATCCTCAACCTCCGGCTCGCCTTCTGTCGCCGCCTGGACGATGGCCGCCGCGAGCTGGTTAATGTCGGCCGGTCTCTTGGGCCTGCTTGAGCGGTCTGGCAGGTTCCCAGCGTAGCACGCTCGGAACGGGCCTTGCTGC
>JANXYE010000311.1 GCA_025350285.1 Chloroflexota bacterium | reverse complement strand
GTGTCGGGGTGCCCATTCCTTAAGGGTGGCCGTCAGATTTGTGCGGAGGCTCAAGCATGAGCAGACGTTGGCATTTTGGGCCGCGCCGAGCCGCCGCGGCCGCACAACTGGACCGCTCGTTCGGCCACTCGCGGCCAGGATGGCTCGTCGCGCTGCTCGAACTCGTCCTCCTTTGCCCGCACGCCACCGCCCTGCTAGCTTGAAGGTTCCGCGTGGGCTCCGGCCACAAGTTTGTCGCGTGAGAAGGCGGGTGATTCCCGAACGTGTCCGAAGTCATCGTAGGTGATAACGAATCCTTCGAAGGCGCCCTGAAACGCTTTAACAAGCGCGTCCAGCAGGATGGCATCCTCGCCGAGGCCCGCCGCCGCGAACATTACGAAAAACCGAGCGTGAAGCGAAAGAAAAAGGAGGCAGCCCGCCTCCGGAAGCTTCGCAAGAAGCAGATGCGCAGCGAACAGCGAGCTCTCACCCGCCGCTAACGCCGCCCAAAACACGAATCTCCGCGAGGCCCGGGCTCATCCCCGGGCCTTGTGCGATCTGGAGACCCAGCATGGCCATCCTCCGCGAACGCATCCAATCCGAGCTCCACGCGGCGATGCGCGCCCACGACGAGACGCGCAAGTCCACCCTGCGCATGCTCACGGCGGCCGTCCGCAACGCCGATATTGAGACGCGCGCCGAACTCGATGATGCCGCTATCACGGCCGTTATCCAGAAGCAGGCCAAGCAACGCCGCGAGAGCATCGCCGAGTTTGAAAGAGGCGGCCGCCAGGATCTTGTCGCAATAGAGCAAAGCGAACTCGCTATCCTCCAGGAGTATCTGCCCGAGCCGGCCTCTCGCGAAGACGTTGAGGCGGCCGCCCGCGCCACCATTGTCGAGACCGGCGCGGCTGGCCCACGTGACATCGGCAAGGTCATGCCGCTGCTCTCCAAACAGTTCGCCGGGCGCGCCGATGGCCGCCTTATCAGCGAAATCGTGCGTGCCCTCCTGGCGCCCTGACACCGCCGCAAAGTCCGAGGGCAGGCGCTCGCGCGCCCTCTGGTATCCTGTGCGCAGGCGTATGACTTCCAGTACCGCGGGCCATGCCCGCCGCCGTCTCCTCGGCTCCATCTTGCTCACGCTCATCATCGCGGCCGCCGCCAGCCTGATGGTGACCCCGGTCGGGCCGGCGGGGGAGAGCATCCGCGAGGGCGATCTCGCTCCGCGCTCGCTGGCGGCCACGCACCAGGCACAGTACGAATCCGACGTCCTCACGGGCGTCGTCCGCGCCGCCGCCGCCGCCCGCGTGCCGGATGTCTACTTCTCGCCGGACCCGCTTATCGGCCAGCAGCAGCAGGACAAGCTGCGTCAGTTCTTCGATGACTTCCGCGCCCTCTACCTGCGCGGCGGCCTTACCCTCGCCCAGCGCGTCAACGAGGCTCAATCCATCCCCGGCGCGTCCCTTTTGAGTCCATCCGCCCAGTTCAACATCCTCAATCTCGATCGCGCCGGCTTCGAAGACTTCCGCGATCGCTCCCTCAAGGCCCTCACGGACGTCCTGATTCGACCGGTCCGCCAGGACCAGGCCCAGGACCGCATCGGTGAGTACTTCGATAACCTGCAGACCCGCCCTCCGGACGCCTTGCAACTCGCCGCGCTGCGGGAGGTTCTCAACGCCTACGTCGTGGCGAACGTGAAGGTCGATGCAACGGCCACGGCTGAGGCGCGCAAGGTTGTGAGGGCCGGGGTCGCCCCGGTGATTTCAAGCTATTCGGCCGGCCAGCGCATTGTCCAGGAAGGGAAGCGGCTGGACGCGGCCGACATTGAGGCCTTACGCGAAACCGGCGTTCTCTCCTCCAGTTTCGATGTCTGGCGCACGCTCGGCGGGATCCTTGCCGGATTAGCGGTCGCCCTCGCCCTGACGTGGTACCTCGCGGCTGGAGACTACCCGCCAATCGACCAGCGCCCGGCCTGGGCCACCGCCGCCTTCGCGGTGGTATTGCTGGGCGCCGCCCGGCTCGCCCTTCCCGAGTTCCTCCCGGATCGCGAGCAGCACTACCTCCCCTTCGCCCTGCCCCTGCCCGCGGTTGCCCTGGTGGCCGCGGTCCTTCGCGGGCGCGGCGCTGGTTCCGGCGTGGCCGCCACGGTTGGCCTCTTTGGCGCCTTCATCGCCGCCACATTCTCGGACCTCGCCGGCTCCGGTTTCGCCGGTTCGCTCGCTGGCTTCGAGTTGGCGAGCGCGTTTGTCGCGGGCGGGCTCGCGGCCACCTCATCGGCCCGCTTTGCCCAACGGTCGTGGCGTGTCGCGGGTACAGCTGGCGCGGTCGCCCTCGCCGTCGGCGGGACGCTCGCCGTCTTCTGGCTTATCGGCGAGCCGCGCGACAACGCCCGGCTCGGCTGGCTCGCCCTCGCCGCGCTGGCCAGCGGCGCCGCTTCGAGCGTCATCGGTTGGGGGGTGGTAGCGGCCGCCAGTTCGTACTTTGGGCTCACTTCGCCAGCGGCCCTGGCCCGGCTTTCGCAGACGAACCACCCGCTCCTGCGCAGGTTGCAGGCGGAGGCCCCGGGCACGTACCAGCACTGCCTCGCCGTGGCCAGCCTCGCGGAAGCAGCCGCCGACCGGATCGCCGCCGATCCCCTCCTCGCCCGCGTAGGCGCCCTCTACCACGACGTTGGCAAGCTTGGCGCGCCGCGCCTCTACATCGAAAATATGCTCGACGGCGCACCCAGTCCGCACGAAACGCTTCAGCCCGCCGCCAGCGCCGCCGCCATTCGCGCGCATGTCACCCGAGGCATCGAGATCGCGCGCGACTACGGCGTCCCCGCGACGGTCCAGGACTTTATCCCCCAGCATCACGGGACGCGCCTTGTCACCTTCTTCTACCGGCGGGCTGTGGCTTCCGGCGAATCACTCGACATCGCCGACTACCGCTACGCCGGCCCCCGGCCTCAGTCCCGCGAGGCCGCCATCGTCATGCTCGCGGATTCTTCCGAGGCGATCGTCCGGGCGGATGCCGATCACAGTTCCACGCGCATCGCCCAGCTCGTCGATAGCATCGTCGCCGAACGCATCGCCGAGGGAGAACTTGACGAATGCGAGATCTCGCTTCGTCAGCTGCACGCCATCTCCGCCAGCTTCAAAGAGACCCTCCGCGCTATCTACCATCCGCGCGTCGCTTACCCCGTACTCGCCCCCGAAGAGCTCGCCCGCGCCGCCGCCGATTGAGCGGCCGGTTTCGTGCTCTTGTTCCCGCTGGATGAGTTCCATCGACGATTGGGTTGGGCCCGTCCGCGGCTTGCCGCCAATCGGTCTCGGCCTGGCCGGTCAGGATCCGCGCCGCGCCTTCGCAACGAACGCGCTCACGGCGCTCTCATAGGCTTCCGGGCCGGCGTTCCAGGAGCGCACATGGCGGACGCCGGGGAGACGGACATAGGTCACGAGGTCCGGGCGCTTGGCCGCCAGAGCGTCGCTCGTCGAGACGGGCACGCTGCCGTCGGCGTCGCCATGGAAGAGGAGGATGGGGACGCGCCATGCCCATGCCCGTGAGAGGTAGTCGAGTTCATCCCAGTCTACCCCGTAGCGAAGCGAGGCCAGCCGCTGGCCGGTGCGTGCAATGAACGTGGGCACGCCGCCGGAACGAAAGTCCACGCTCGCCCGGAAATCGAGCATCGGCGCATCGAGGATCAGCGCACGCACGGCCGAGGCCTGGGCCGAATTCCGGAGGAAGCTCATGACGATGCCACCGCCCATGCTCATCCCCCCGAGGACGAGCCCCTTGGCGCCGTGCTCCAGTGCGTAGGCGGCGGCCACCTCCACGTCGCGCCATTCGGTCGCGCCGAAGCCGTAACGCCTGTTCGCGCTCGCTGGCGCCTCGACATCGTTGCGGTAGCTGATGACAAGGGCTTTCAATCCGGCGCCGTGGATTGCGGGAAGCATGCGCAGGAATTCGCGGCGATTCGCGCCCTGCCCGTGCACGAGGATTGCCCAAACGTCTCCTGGCGCATCGACGAACCAGGCCGGCATCGTGCCCAGCTCGCCCCGCATCTGCACGTCCGTGAATTCGAGGTCGTGCGCCCGCTTCGGGTCGCCGGGATAGGCGAAGGAATCGAGCCGCGTCCAGGTGTCCGGTTTCAGCTCGCCTTCGATAACGCGCACATCGCGGACCGAATGGCGCTTGTCGATCTGGCGGATGGTGGAGACCTGCGCGTACCCGCCGTCCCATGCGAGTCCGAAGATCCCGTCGGCCCACCAGTCAGATGTCTCCGGCTGATCATGCCGCGACTCGAGCGTCAGCCGCCCCCCGGCTACATCGACCACGCGGAGGTTCATCTCCGCGGGGCTATGGTCCACCCGAAAGGCCCCGTCTTCGAGCCGGCCAGCATAGTACCAACCCCCGGCCAGCACCGCGGCCCCGAACGGTAGGGCCAGGCCGGCCGCGACGAATGACGACCCGCGCCAGTGGCGCCTGAGCCAGGTCGTTGCTCGGGTTAGGCCGCTGGCACGCACCGGCCCAGTATCAGCCGAAGGAGCGCGCCCGCGCAACGCGGCAGATCGCGAACTTGGGTTGCCGGCACGCGCGAGCAAGCCTGGCACAGGCCCGGAAACTGGTAGGATTACGCGATTGACCGCCGGAGGCCGCTCATGGACCCGTCGCTCACCACCC
>JANXYE010000292.1 GCA_025350285.1 Chloroflexota bacterium | reverse complement strand
CCGGGCAAGAAGCAGCCAACGCCGATGAGCGGCGACGCCTGGGATCGTGACCTTGTCGCCGATGTGCGGCGGCTGGTCTCAGAGTTCGGGACGCGTCACCTCGTCTGCCTGCTTGAGGACCGGGAGCTCCGCGAGCTCCAGATTGTCGGGCTCGAGGCGGAGGCCCGGCAGTCCGGCATCTCCTTTCATCGCTTTCCCGTGGCGGATGGCACCGTCCCTCGGGACCCTCGCGCGTTCGCGCAGCTCGTCTCCGACATCCGCGGCTGGTCGGCGGCGGGAGAGAACGTCGTCATTCACTGCAAGGGCGGGCTCGGCCGCGCCGGCACAGCTGGCGGCTGCGTCCTTCGCATGGCCGGGTTCGATGGCGACGAAGCGCTGGCCACCTTGCACCAGGCCCGCGGACCGTCTTGCCCGGAGACACCCGCGCAGCGGGACTTCATCAGAGCGTTTGTCGGGGCCCAACCCAACCAGGGTTCGGGCGTGGCTGGTGCGGTGCTCGGAGCGGCGATCGGCGATGCGATGGGCCATCCCACCGAGTTCCTCTCGATGCGCGACATCCATCGCAAATACGGGCCGACCGGCGTCGAGGGTTTCGAACTCTGGTGGGAACGGGACGGCGCGCGCTTCGCACCCTACACCGACGACACGCAGATGGCCGAGATCGTCTTGCGCGCGCTCGTTACTGGCCAACCGCGTTCGGCCTCGATGGATGACGTGATGCGTCAGATCGCGGCCGGCTTCGTGGAGTGGAGCGACAATCCGCAGGGCGGGCACCGTGCGCCGGGGAACGGCTGCATCAGCGGCGCCGCCCGGCTCAAGGACGGGGTCCCCTGGGTCGAGGCTGGTGGAATTGCGACGGGTGGCTGCGGTTCGGTCATGCGAGCCTATCCGTTCGGGCTCGTCTTCGGAGACGGCGTCGAGCGTGCGGAGACCTGGGCGGTGGAACATTCGAAGATGACGCACCGGGCGCCGATCGCGCTGGCCGCCTGCGCGGCGATGGCGGTCGGGACCGCTCTCTCGCTGGCGCGGAAGCCGGATGCGACCGTCTTCACGGCCATGATAGAGGCGGCCGGGCGTCACGACAGCGGAACATCGGAGATGATCGCCCGGGCCTACGCGGAGGCGGGGGATGGGACAGCGCCGGAGGTGACCCTCGATCGACTTCGCGGCTGGGCTGCGCACGAGGCCATCGCCGCGGCCGTCTACGTGGCGGCGCGACACCCGCGGGATCCGCGCGCGGCCATCCTCGAAGGCGGCGACAGCGACAGCATCGCGACGCTCGCGGGCGCACTCGTCGGGGCGCGCACAGGCTTGGATTCCTGGCCCTCCGAGTGGGTGCGCGACGTGGAGCGCTCGGCCGAACTGCTCGGCCTCGCTTCGGAAGCGGCTGAGGGAATCAAGGCGGGGTGAGGGCATCGGCGTTGGGCCGGAGCGGCGGGTTTAGACGTCGGCCGGGGCCGGCCCGTGCTCCCGGATCGTGGAGTTCTCATTAACCAGACGCCGGACGAACGGCAGGCTGCCGTCGAGGTCCATGTGCGAAAACACGTCGGTCCATATCAGCACGGGCGTCACGTTGGCGTCCTTGCCGGCTTCTTGCTTGCCTTCCGAAATGTCTCTTGCGATCACGACCTGTTGGGCCTCGACGTGGAGCAACTCCCGGAACATGAACGCTTGGAGTTCGAACTGACGAATTCGGCCCTTGCGCGCCCCGAAACGCTCGTCGAAGATTTTTATCTCCGAGGTGCCGGTAGGGTAGAACCCCTCGCGGCTCTCCAGCTTCGCCTCGATGCAGAGCGTCCAGGAGCCGGGAACGGCAATGACCAGGTCCGGTTTGATATTGAACGACCACTTGAACTTGCATAGCGCTCGGAAGAAGTCTGGCGAATTCCCGGCAAGCTCGTGGAGGCGCGAAACGCTCCAGTGGTGTGGCGAGGCGATATCCAGCTTGATCTTGTGCCCAGAGATGAAATTGTCGTTGAACGCCTGCGGCGGCGCTGACCAGTCGATCGGGAGCCCATCGCATAAACCAAGGTCAGCGAAGGCATTCTGGATGAACGCGCGCTTCAGTCCGTTGGCCTCAGGTCGCGTCCTGTTCGGTCGGACGCCGAAACCATCCCAGAGGTCGCGCAAGTAGGCGTACTCAATGTAGACCTCGGCCTCTTCGAGGTTGTCGATCGGGAGCGGCGAACCCATGGCCGGCCGCTGATTGAGGAGTTCGACGAACGTTTTGAGGTTGTCCCCCCGCTGCATCAGCAGGTGGGCGAGAACCGCGCAGAACTGGCGCTCTTCGCGCAGGAAGGAATAGAACGGCGGCTGTCTGAGATCCATCGAATTTGTCCACTTCTCGCCGCGGTGCTCGGCGCTCGTAGGTTGTGGGCCGACAGTCTAACACACGTCGCGAGCCACATCGGCAGCTTGAGCCGATCGACTGGCCGCTGACCGGCCGGTGTGACACCGTGCGCGGGACGGAGGCCCGGATGCC
>JANXYE010000266.1 GCA_025350285.1 Chloroflexota bacterium | reverse complement strand
AGCGGCTGCATGCCGTGCTGGGCAACTAGTACTTCATCGACAAGGTTTGCGATAGACGTTCACCACTGAAAAACGTTCCTCCCCCCTCTCCCGCGAGGTACGCAGTCGGGAGAGGGGGCCGGGGGGTGAGGGCAGGGACGCCTGCGGGCAGAGATCGGCCGCCTGCGACCGGCCGCCACGCACCGTCAACGAATCGTCTACCGCTCATCACTACTGTTTGTCGTAGACGGACATCACCGTCGGTGGCAAGCATGAGGCTCTCTTCTGGCAAGCACCTCGATCCCCTCGCTCCAGGCGGGCCTTCACCGGCCGATCTGCAATGGTCTCCCACCTTCGTCGCGGCGGCGAGGAGCGCCGAGATGGGCGCCTTTCGCGCCGCGCTCCTGCTCCCCGGCCAGGACGACCCGCGGACCAGCGTGATCGATGACCTGGCGACCTACTTCGGCCTGAGCGCCGCGGAGTGCCTCGACCGCTGCGTCAACTGGGAGAAGTACAGCCTCGAAGAGTGGTACGCCGCCCCACGGGACACGACCGCGGGCATACACGACTTTTATGCGAACGTCCGCTCATGGGCGTTCGATCTGCTCTGGTTCGCCTACCTCCAGGCAGAGGGGTATGCCTATCCCGTTAGCGTCGTCATCGCTCGCGCCATGGGGCCCCGCAACGACTGCCCTTCGCACCTGGATTTCGGGTCCGGCGTGGGCGTCACCTCGCAACTCTTCGCCGCCCTGGGATACGAGACAACCCTCGCCGATGTATCGACCCCATTGCTGGAGTTCGCGAGGTTCCGACTCGAGCGGCGGGGCCTGCGGGCGAGCTACCTGGACCTCAGCACCAGCGGGCTGCCGCGGCGGCGCTTCAGCGTCGTGACCGCTATCGACACCCTCGTCCACGTCCCCGAAGTGGGCGAGACGAGCGCCGCGCTCCACCGCGCGATTGAGCCGCAGGGCGTGCTCTGGGCGAACTTTGACACCAGGCCGAAGACCTACGAAAACGCCTGGCACCTGTACGATGACGACCTGCCCCTGCGCTGGAAGCTCCACCGGGCGGGATTCGAGCCCCGTGCCGCCCACGATGGAATGATCACCCGTTACGAGCGCATCGACCCGGCGAGCGTCGCCCATCGCCTCCGCGGCGCGCGCGACGCCGTGCTCTTGCGCGGCCCCGTGCGGCCCGCGTACCGGCGCATCCGTCATCGCATCCTGCCGGCCGTTCTCAGCACCCTAAAGGAGCCACGCGAACGAGCGGCGAAGCGAGGAGGGGCGCAGGATATCGCGCCCCGTGTGGAGCGGTGAGGCCACCAAGGCGCCGCCGAGCGCCCGGATCGTGGCGCCCCGGCTACGCGTCCGTGCGCCGACCGCGGCGGACTCAGCGAAATACGAGTAGTAAAGCCCGGCGATCCGCAAGTAGATGCGGGCGAGGCCGATTGGCCCGGGGAAGCGCCGAGGGCCGCCGCGCCAGAGATTCGTGAACAGCACGCGGTAGGTGAACGCCATCCGCCGCCACTGAAGACGGTCGCTCGAACCGCCCGCGCGCTGCCGGAAGAGGACGCACGGCACGGCCACAAACCCGAGGCGGCGCCTGAGGGCCAGGCGCAGATGCCAGTCCCAATCCTGGTCGCCGAGCAGCGCCTCGTCGAACATCCCCTGCCCGCCAAGCGCCGCGCGCCGCACGACGGTCGCGCCAATCTGGGGATAGACCGAGAGGAACGTGCGGTACAGCTCGCCGTCACGCGGAAGGTCTTCCGGCCAGAACGGGCCGTGCGAAGTGAGATCAGGGCTCGCGTTCGCAACCTGTCCAACGACACCGGCGAAGTCCGGGTGCTGGTCCAGCAGGGCCAGGTGCGGGCGCAGATGGCCGGGTAGCCAGACATCGTCGTCGTCCAGGAACGCGACGAACTCGCCGGTGGCGGCCCGCAACCCGGCGTTACGCGCCGCCCCGGCGCCCGGACGCACGGCCCGCACGAGCCGTGCGCCAAACTCGCGGGCAACCTCCGGGGTTTCATCGTTCGACCCGTTGTCGGCGACGATGATATCGAGGACGAGGTCCGGGCCTTCAATCTTGCGCACGCTCGCGAGCGCTTCACGCAGGAGCGCGGCGCGGTCTCTGGTGGGGATGACGACGGAGACCGTGCGGCGGCCGGACGGATCGCCTGGCGGCGCCGGGCCGCCGGCCTCTGCAACATCATTCATGCTTTACATCTTCGGCGCGGCGCCCGGCGCGCCAAAGTGGGCGAGGTCGCTAACGGGAGCCGCCGGGTGGCCCGTGGGCGGCGGTCACCGTTGGGGTCACCACGAAAGAGTCCGGAGTCTCTTCGAACTCGCGCCGGCAGCCCTCGGAGCAGAAGTGGAGGCGCCGGCCCTGGTGGTCCAGGTAGACCGATCGGGTCACGTCCACCTGCATACGGCAGACCGGGTCTTCCACAAGCCGTCCGACCTCCACCATACGGCCGTCCTCAAGCCAGAGCACCCGATCCGCGACCGCGCGGATGCGTTCGTCGTGACTGACGACGACGACAGCCCGCCCGCCGTCCCGCGCCACCTCCCGCAACAAGAACATGACTTCACGGCCGTGCCTGGCGTCGAGGTTGGCGGTCGGTTCATCGGCCAGGAGCAGCCGCGTTTGGTTGACCAGCGCCCGGGCCACGGCCACGCGCTGCTTTTCCCCGCCGGACAGGGACCGGGGCCGGAAGCTCAGGCGCTCAGCCAAACCGAGGCGTGAGAGCACGTCGATAGCGCTCTTCCGCGCCTCGCTTCCCCGCTTCCCGGCTACGTCTAAGGCGACCTCGACGTTCTCCGTCGCGGTCAACGCCTCCAGCAGATTGAAGGACTGGAAGACGAAGCCGACCAGCCGCCGCCGGACCTCTGGCAGGCGGCGTTCGGACAATGCCGTGAGTTCTTCGCCGGCGATCCAAATCCGGCCCGCCGTTGGCCGCAACAACCCGCCGAGCATGGACAGGAGCGTTGTCTTACCGGAGCCGGAGGGGCCCATTATCAGGACCAATTCGCCCGCGGAGACCTGTAGGTCAACCTTGTCCACCGCGACGACCTCAATGTTACCGGCCCCGAAGACCTTCCGCACCCCTTCGGCCGCAAGCAATGGCTGCGTGCTTGGCATCTACGTCCTACCCCCGAAAGACCTCGGCCGGCTCGATCCCAATGATCCGCCGTACCGGTATGAACGAGGCCACGAGGGCCATGCCGATGGTTGCGCCGAAGACCGCCCCGATATCTTGCCAGCGGAAATCCGTGCCGAAATCGGGGACGGCCCGTGTCGCCAACTGAGCGGCGCCGATAGCGCCGATGGTCCCAAGGACGAACCCGGCGGCCGTCAGCAGCGCGCTCTGGGTGAAGACGATGCGGTAGAGATAGCCCCCAGACGCGCCCATCGCCTTCAGCACCCCGAATTCGCGCCAGTGTTCGATCGTGGCGGTGTAGATGGTGAGCCCCACCACGGCCGCGCCTACCACGAACCCGACGGTCATGAGGATGGCGATGATCGGCAGGAAGGTGTCGTCAATCTCTTTGCGGACCGACTCGGCGAACTGCTTGCTCGTAAAGCCGACCAATCCGGGCGTCGCGGGAGCGACCGCCAGCGCCACCTCTTCGGGAACCGCTCCCGGCTCCAGTGAGAGGACCGCGTAGGTGACAATGCCCGCCACACCGAAGGCCGCCCGAGCATCGGCGGGGCTGAGGAACGCGAATTGCGCGAACGACTCTCCCCCGGGCCGGACCGTGCCAACGCGCACGGACTGGCGGCCGAACTTGACAACGTCACCCTTCCCAAGCCCAGCCTTTCGCGCGAGCACCTGGTCGATCGATACCTCCCCGGCGGCCGGCAGGAAGGCCAACCGTACTCGCGCGTCAATCGGCAGGTCGGCGGACACATCGAGCGCCATCAGATACACCGACTGCTGGCCATTCGGCGATTCGAAGCTCATCTTCCGGGCCAGTACCGGGGTGACGAGTGCGACCCCGGGCAGCGTCGCGAGCGGACTAAGCTGGCTGGTCTGGATCACGGAAACGGAATGGAACGGGTCAATGGTGCCTTGCTGGACTACCCAAACCTGGCCCGGTAGTTCCGTGATCGTCTGGCCGGACCGGCTAAAGCCGCGATACAGCGCCAGCACAATCAGTATCAGCAAGATGGCCAGGGCCACTCCCCCGACCGAGACGACGAATCGGCCTTTTTCGGCGAAGAGGTTGCGCCGGGCGATTGGAACCATCTATCCCCCTTCTCGTCGGCGAGACGAATCCGAGCATCGCATCCCGCCAGCCGCCCAACAGCGGCCAGAGGGAGAGGCTCAGGGGGCCATCCGGCCCAAAGACGGCCAGTATATACGACTTTAGGTAGTAGCCGGACGGCGTGGCGGCTCTCGGCCTAATGGTCTCCTCGTGCCTGGTGGGCACGGCCGTGCGCAGCGGACGCCAGACGGCCCCACCGTGACCCGCTCAACACCCGCTCGGACGCGATGCGTGCTCTCCCAGGTGAGTGCGGGGCGAAGTTGCGAGAATGTTATTGCCGCAGGTAGAGCATCGCTGTC
>JANXYE010000220.1 GCA_025350285.1 Chloroflexota bacterium | reverse complement strand
GAAGAGCCTGATGCTGGCCCAGCGGCAGGGCTATGTGGCGCGCAACCGGAAGCTGCGTCTCGCCCTCGACACGACGAACATCCTCGGCCGGGGGGCGGTGAAGGATACCTACAACCTGCTCGCGGATGGCACCGGTCCCGGCCACTGCAACCGCCACCCCTGCGCGCTCACGGACCCCTACTCAGACGGCGACAGCCAAGGCAAGCCCTACGCCCCTCTCCGACGCCAACTCAAACGGCCACGGCACGTCCCACGGCTTCGCCGACCGCAGATGGATCGGCCTGGGGTACCTCGCCTGGCGCGTCCCTGGCCTGATCACGCGATCGCACCCGGGGCCGGGCGTGCATGGACAGCCGCCCGGCTAAGGCTCAGTATCCGCCGATGAGACTCCGGCCTGCCCCGCTGGCCTTGCTCTCCCTGTTCGCGGTAGTCGCGAGCGGCGGCCAGTTCGGCTCGCCGCGAGCTTCGGCGTTCGTTGCGACCCAGGAATGGACGGGCGCCGGGGCGAATGGTAACTGGACGAATCCGGCGAACTGGGGCGGTGTCGCTCCTTCCGCCGGCCAGATCCTGGTCTTCCCGCCAGGCGCCGCGCGGCCTTCGAACAACAACGACTTTGCAGCCGGAACATCGTTCGACCAGATCGTATTCACCGGCTCGGGCTACACCCTAGGAGGGAACCAGGTAAGCCTGGCCTCCGGCCTATCGACCACGCACAGCAGCGGCACGGACACGATCAACCTGGCCATTTCAGGGGCCGGCGGCGTGGTCGTCAACGGCGGCGGACGGCTGGAGCTTTCGGGCAACAACTCGTATTCGGGAGACGTGAAGCTGATGAAGGGGGCGCTTCGCGTGAAGTCGGCGACGGCGTTGGGTTCGTCTGCTGGAAATACGTCGGTGTACGGGACGGCCGCGGCCTTCGGTGCGCTAGAGTTCGACGGCTCCTTCAGCATGTCTGAGGAGTTCGACTTGGACGCATCGGATGGCAACCTCCTTCGCGTCCTCAACGGCTCCGTGACGATCAACAGCGGTATCTACGTTTCGGACCAGGGCGTGGGGAGTGCGGGCTTCGAAGTCTTGCTAAATGCGAAGCTCACCATCAACGGCAATATCACGTTTGGAGATGTTTCCAAGCACGGCGCGGGCACGCTCGCGATTAACGGCAACCTGGATGGGCGGATAACGGCGTGGGCAGGAACTCTCGAGCTGAAGGGCAACGCGAAGAACGTCAACCTCAATGGGGCCGTCGGCTACGTGAAAGGCGCGATCGGCGGGGTCGACGTGTCCGGGGGCGACCTCACCCTCACCGATGCCTTCGGGAACATTGAGGCGAGCAGTCAGTTCGCCTTCACGCCGTCGGGGAAGCTGATCGTAGACCTCTTGCACCCTCCCGCCGGCGGCTACCCGCGCGTCACCTCCAGCCACAGCCCCACACTCAATGGGGCTCAGCTCCTGGTGCACCCGACCAACGTGGGATCGGCCGGCGGCGTCTTCAACATTATCCGCAACAACAGCGGCGCCGCGGTCGTCGGCACCTTCCTGAACCTGCCCGAAGGCGCAACCTTCGTGGCGAACGGTATCGGTTTTCGCATCAGCTACGTAGGCGGCGATGGCAACGACGTCACGCTCACTGTGGTCGGATCTGAAAACGCAGACCTGCGCCTTACACCAACCGCTGCGCCGGAGCCGGCCGCGGCGGGCACGAACATCATCTACTCCATCCCGGTTTCGAACTTCGGGCCTTCCACCGCGCAGTATCTGGTTCTTGTAGCGCAGGTGGTTTCGGGAACGGGCTTCTTAGGCCTCACCGGGAACGTGGGCTGGACCTGCACAACCCCGGCCCCGGGCGCCACGGGCGAAGTCAAATGCAAGCGCGATGCGCTGGGGAACGGGCTCGCCTCGACGCTCACGTTAACGGTTCAGGTAGCTGCGGGGCGAACCGCGAACATCGTCACGCCGTTCAGTGTCACCTCGTCCACGCCGGATCCGCTGCTTTCGAATAACGCGGCCTCGGTGACAACGAACATCGGAACGCCTCCGGCACTACCGGTTCGAAGGGTTCTCTCGTTCGTGTCGCGGGATTAGCGGACCTGCACCCCGCATACCTGCGGAAGAAGTATGCGGACTATTGCGGTCGCAACGGCGGTGTATCTCCCAATCTCGTCGGCGCAACACTATGCGCCGCAAGGACACGGCCCCCGGAGGCGCCACACGCCGGTGGTTCGGGGCGCGGGGTTGGGCGCCGGAGCGGAACACGCGGTGAGGGTCGCAAGGGTCAGCGCGGCTAGGAGCCTGTCGGTTTAGTCAGCGGCCGGGTTCGACGATACGGTAAGGGTGGATGATCGTTAGTCATGCGCTCGTACCGTGACTACACACCCGACCAGGCCTTCCTCGTGCCTCCCTCGCTTGCTGACCTCATCCCCGCTGGCGACCCCGTCTTCTTTCTTCACG
>JANXYE010000159.1 GCA_025350285.1 Chloroflexota bacterium | reverse complement strand
CCGACAGGCTCCTAGCAGCAGGCGCGAGCCTGTCCGCCCCCGTCCGCGGTCTGGAAGCTGGAACCGCAAGCGCAACTCTTCGTCGCGTTCGGGTTATAGATGCTGAAGCCGCTCTTCATGATGTCGTCGATGTAGTCGATCTCGGCGCCCTGGAGGTACTGGGCGCTCTCCGGGTCCACCAGGATGCGGACCCCGGACTGCTCGAGGATGATGTCATCGTCTTCGGCCGAGCGGGCGAGGGCCATGCCGTACTGGTAGCCGCTGCAGCCGCCGCCAGCCACGAAGACGCGCAGCGCGCCTTCCGGGAGTTCGCGTGAAATGAGGAGCGCCTTCGCCTTTTCGGCGGCCTTATCGGTGATGTTCACCATCGTGACGGTGGGTGCGGTAAGCGTGGCTTCCATGGATCCTCCGGAAGGTATGTTGTGGGGTATCGCACCCTGTATCCGGGTGCTATCGAAAGTATAGTACCGGGCGTCATGGCCACGCAACGGAGGGGGGAGGCCGTTGGCCATTAGCCGTTGGCAGGCGACATGGACGTATTGCGCGGCCCGAAACGTCGCCCGTTCGACTGGTGAAGTCCGAAACCAATGGCCAACGGCCATACTCGTTCCGTTTCGTCCGCCGCGCTGGATTCACCAGACGGCGGTGACCCGCCGCGGCCAACGGCCAATGGCCAACCGCCGTCGGCTCACTATAATCGGCGCCATGCCTCCTCGACCGTTCTCCATCAACGTCCCCGACGCCGTCCTCACGGACCTCAAACAGCGCCTCGCCAACACCCGCTGGCCAGATCCTATCCCTGGAACCGGCTGGGACTACGGCGCCGACATCCCCTATATCCAAGAGGTCTGCGCCTACTGGAAAGACCAGTACGACTGGCGCAAGCAAGAAGCCGCGCTCAACGCCTACCCGCAGTTCCTCTGCGAGGTCGATGGCGTCGACCTCCACTTCTGGCACGTCAAGGGCAAGGGCCCGAACCCGTTCCCGCTGCTGCTCGTGCACGGCTGGCCGGGCTCCATCTACGAATTCCACCACCTTATCGGGCCGCTCACCGACCCGGCAGCCTTCGGCGGAGACCCGGCCGACTCGTTCGACGTGGTCATCCCGGCGCTCCCCGGCTACGGCTGGGGCGGCCATCCCAGGGAGCGCGGCTGGGGTCCGACGCGCACGGCCGCCGCATTCGACACGCTCATGGTCCAGGAACTCGGCTACGACCGCTATGGCACGCAGGGCGGAGACTGGGGCGGAATCATCACCGCGCGCATGGGCGCCGCCCACCCTGAGCACATCGCCGGCGTCCACCTCAATTTCATCATCGGCCTTCCGCCGGCGGGGGACGATTCGGAGGCGAGCAAGGCGGCCCAAGCGGCTCGCGCACACTTCCAGGCGGAAGAGACCGGCTACAGCCTCACGCACAGCACGAAACCAATGTCGCTCGCGGCCGCCCAGGCCGATTCGCCGGCCGGGATCGCCGCCTGGATTATCGAGAAGTTCCGCACCTGGAGCGATTGCGACGGCGACATCGAGAGCGTCTACACGAAGGACCAGCTGCTCACGAACATCATGTTCTACTGGGCGCCGAACTCGATCGCGAGCGCGGCCCGCATGTACTACGAATCGCGCAAAGACCCGTCCGCCATGGGCTGGTCACGGATCGAGGTCCCCGTGGGCGCCGCCATCTTCCCGAAGGAGATCTACCGCTCGCCGCGCGCCTGGTGCGAACCGCGGTACAACATCCAGCGCTGGACAGAGTTCCCCAAGGGCGGCCACTTTGCCGCCCTCGAACGTCCGCAAGAACTCCTGGGCGACATCCGCGCCTTCTTCCGCGAAATTCGGTAGGGGGTCGGTGGGTGGGCTATACTGGCGGCATGGCAGCCGCGGTAGAAGCTTCCCTTATACACCGGGACATTACGTTGACCCTCGACAAAGACGTGTTTGTCCAAGCGGAAGAACGCGGTCTGCTCGCGCCCGCCCGCCTCGCCGCCCTCGTGCAGCGCGAACTAGCGTTTACGCGATTTGACGAGATACACGCCGCGCTCGACCGCCTGACGCCC
>JANXYE010000130.1 GCA_025350285.1 Chloroflexota bacterium | reverse complement strand
CCGGGCAGCATGAACGTGTTCGTCATGCGCGGCATGATGTAATGCTTAAAGGTCTCGCGGCGTCCGGAGCCAGCGGATTTCAATCCGAAATGGCGGGCGCTGATCTGATCCTGCAGGTACCCGCGCAGTTTGCCCCCTTCGATGAGCACGTTCCGCTGCGTGTCGTTGCCTTCGTCGTCGATGTTGATCGACCCGCGCGAGTTCGGGATGCGCCCGTCATCGACCACTGTCACGTGCTCGCTCGCGACCAGTTCGCCGATGCGGCCGCTGTAGTTGCTCGTCCCTTTGCGGTTGAAGTCGGCCTCCAGGCCGTGCCCAACGGCCTCGTGCAGCAAGATGCCGCTATCGCCAGCGGCGAGGACGACGGGGAACGTCCCGGCAGGCGCCTCGATGGCATCCTGCTGGAGGACGGCCTGGCGAGCCGCGTCGCGGGCGGCGTCTTCGGGCGTGACCTGTTCGAAGTACTCCATCCCGAGGCGCCCGCCGCCGCCCGTGCGCGCCACCTGGCGGCTGCCGTCGCGATCCGAGAGCACCGAGACGTTGAGCCGCATCAAGGGCTGCACGTCTCCGACGACGCGCCCGTCGCTGCGGGCGACGAGAATGTGCTTCAGTTCGTCGCCGATCGAAGCATCGACGCGCGCGACGCTGCGGTCGTAGGCGCGGGCCGCCAGATCGGCGCGTTCGAGAATCGCGACCTTCGACGGCGCGGGCGCGTCGCTCATCGGCTCCGCCACCGAGTAGTTCCCGCCGCGCGTGAGGAAGGGCGTGGCGTCCATCGGTACCGGTCGCTCGTCCGCCCGGCCGATGCGCCCCGCCGTCTCCGCCGCGCGGCGCATTGCCGCAAAGTCCAGCGATTCCGTGTAGGCGTAGCCGATCGCGTCGCCCTTGACGACGCGGATGCCGACGCCCTGGGCGACATTGCGCGAGGCCGACTTCACCCGCTGGTCCTCCCAACTGATCGCGTTGTTGACGCGGTGTTCGAAGAAGAGTTCGGCGAAGTCGCCGCCGTGGCTGAGCGCGATGCTCAACAGAGACGACATAACAGCCGGGTCGATGCTGAACCGGCTGCTGAAAAGGTCGAGAGAAGCTGCGGTTGGATCGCTCAAGCGTGAACCTCCAGCCCGATCCTAACAAACCGTGGGCCATGGCGTTCGCCCGCGGTTCAGATGCCGGACACGAGGCGCAGCCAGTCGGCGTTGAACCGCTCGCCATCGACCGCTGTTACGATCCGCGTGCGTGTCCCGGCGGGCTCGGCCCGCTGCCGCATCCACCCTCCGATCACCTCGGACCGCACGCCCACCTCAGCGACTTCAACGCCGTCGCTCCACCCGAGCGCGATGGCGCAGGCCAACGGGTCGTGGTGAAAGTTGATGATGTCGGCGGGCACGTCCGAGCACGTCCGGCCGTATGTCTCCTCCATCCGCTCGTCCCCCGCGAACGCCTCCGCCTGGCGCGCAATCAGCCGCGCGAGCGGCCCAGCATCGCGCAGGACGGACAGGTCCGCGCGCCGCAAAGCTGTCTGCGCAGTGACGGCGATGGGCACGAGGGTGGGCTCCGAACTTCGGAGCACCGACAGAGCGGACGCAGTATCTACCTGCACATTCCAGTCGAAGTCAGCGCCCCAATCTGGGAGGCCGGGGCCTATGGGGAAGACGCAGCCGCCCATCAGGACGACCTTCGCCGTCCGCAGGATGCCCGGCGAGCGGCGCTCCAGCAGCGCCAGGTTCGTGTAAGGCCCGATGGCCACAATCGTCGCGCCCGCCCCGATGCTGGCCTCGATCAGTGCCAACGCTTCTTCGAGGGGCCCGGGCACGGCGGCGATAGGCTCCGGCCAGTAGTCGTCCTCCCTGGGAAGCCCCAGCGGTACCCGGTAGTAACCGCCGCTAACGTCCGCACCGGCCGCGACCGGCACATCCCGCCGCCCGGCGAGATCCAGGGCGTACCGCGCGTACCCGGCGCGCTTGCCACCGTCGTCGGAGTTCGTGGTCACACCAACGAGTTCAGCGTCGGGCCAGGCGAGGACCATCGCCAGCGCGCAGAGGTCGTCGATGTCTCCGCCGATGTCGGTGTCGATGTGGATCTTGACCACGGTGAGTCCCTTCGCCGCCGCCCGCTAAGGTTAGTCCCAACAATCGCCACGAGCCGCCGAGGAACGCCCAATGACCCGCCACGCCCAGGTTGCCGCACCCGTAGGATGGTTGGTGGCGCTCGTTTTCGTCGCCATTCTCGTCGCTTGCGGCGGGAGTTCGGCAACACAACCCGGCGTGGCGACGAACCCCAGCGTCGCGGCCCCCTCGGTATCACCCGCCGCGGCGGCGACGCCACCCATCACCGGCCCCACCCTCTGGGCCGTCGGGGACATCGGCGACTGCGCCAGCGCTGGCGATGAAGGCGTGGCGGCGCTCCTCGCGGCGGACGGCGGCGCTATAGCCACCCTCGGAGACACCGTCTACGAAGCCGGTTCGGCCGCTGAGTTCGCTCGCTGCTTCGAACCCGCGTGGGGCCCCCTGAAGTCCCGCATCCGGCCCGCTATCGGCAACCACGACTACGGCACC
>JANXYE010000048.1 GCA_025350285.1 Chloroflexota bacterium | reverse complement strand
CCGATGAGAACGTTCAGCCTCTCGAACCCGATGGCGGTTGGCTGGCCGAACGAAAGAAGCGAACTGAGGCGCATCGACTTCAAGATCGCGGCTCGGGGCTGGTCAGCGTTCACCTTGAGAAAAACCTCCTCAGAGGACATGGTACGTCTTTCCTGCCCCGTCCTGCCGCCGCCTCAGCCCAGCTTCTTGATCTCCGCGATGAGCGCCGGCAGCACCTTCTTGTAGTCGTCCACGATCGCGAACTTGCTGACCTTCACCATGTTCGCGTCCGCGTCCTTGTTGATGGCGACGATGTTCTTCGAGCCGCCCATGCCGGCCATGTGCTGGCTGGCGCCGCTGATCGCGATCGCGATGTAGAGGTTCGGGGAGACCGTCTTGCCGGTGAGCCCGACCTGCTGGGCGGGCGGCCACCAACCGAGGTCGCAGGCCGCGCGCGAAGCACCAACGGCCGCCTGTTTGAGCGTGCCCGCGAGTTCTTCGAGCTGTTTGAAGGCGCTCGGATCGCCCAGGCCGCGTCCGCCACTGACGACAATCTGCGCGTCTTCGAGCTTGATACCCTCGGCCACAGCTTTCGAGACTCCGAGCACCTTGATCCGCGCTTCGCCGACCACTTCCACTGGCACGACGTTGCCGCCGCCCGCGCCCGCCTGGGCCGGGTCGAATGCCTTGCCCTTGACAGTCACGATCTGCACTCCGCTCTTCCAGGTGTGTTCGGCGCGGGCGTTGCCGCCGTAGGCCGAACGGGTCGCTCGCAGGCGTCCCCCTTCGATGGCCAGGCCGGTGCAGTCCATGGCCACGCCGGTCTTCGCCCGGAAGGCGAGCATCGGCCCAAGGTCGCGCCCGAGGCTGCTCTGGGCGACGAGCACGATATCCGCGCCCGAGGCCGCAACCGCCGCCTCGACGGCCGGCGCCAGCACCTCAGCCAGCGAATCGGCGGCCGCCGCGCTCGTGTAGACCGTCTCCGCGCCGTGCGCGAGCAGGGCCTGGGCGGGGCCGCTCGCGATGAATGCGGTCACCGCGCCGCCGCCCTCGCCCGAGAGCACCTTCGCGGCGCCCAGCAACTCCAGTGTAAAGCCGCTGATCTCGCCCTCGACGGTCTCCGCAACAACAAGAATTCCAGCCATTTTCGTGTACCCCACATGTCGTAGCCGCCAAGGGGCCAAGAGGCCAAGCGACCGGTTGATTCAAAACTTGGCCGCCTGGCGACTTGGCGGCTGAAATCTAGATGAGTTTCGCGGCCCGGAGCTTGAGCGCGAGGTTGCGCGCCTTCTCTTCCGGCGAATCGCCTTCGATGATCTCCACGTTGCTTTCCACCTTCGGCACGTAGAGCGCCTCCAGCGGCATCGCCCGATTGGCGGCGCCAAGGTCCTCCGCGCCGAGGCCGAGGTCGGCGGCGGTCCAGACCTGCACCGTCTTCTTCGCGGCCAGCATGATCTGGCGGAGTTGCGGGTAGCGTGGCTCGCCGAACTCGTTCGAAACCGAGACGATCGCCGGCAGCGGCGCCTCGACCGACTGGAAGCCGTCGTCGAGCACGCGCTCGACCTTGACCGAACTCGCCGTCGCTTCGATCGCCTTGGCCACGGTGACCACGGGCAGGCCGAGGATCTGGCCCACGCCGGTCGGCACGACGCCCATATCCCAGTCCGCCGCCGCCCGGCCCATGAGGATGAGGTCGGCGCCACCGAGCTTCTGGATCGCTTTGGCCAGGGCGTTCGCCGTCTGGAAGTTGTCGATGTCAGCGAACGCCGGGTCGCTGAGGAGGACGCCTTCATCGGCGCCCATCGCCAGCGCGTGCTTGATGGCGTCGCGGGCTGTATCGGGGCCAAGCGAGATGACGGTCACTTTGCCGCCGCCGGCGGCGTCTTTGAGGCGCAGGGCCGCTTCGGTGGCCTGCGGGTCGTAGGGGTTCACAACGGGCGCGATGCCCTGGGCGGGGATCACCTTCTTCGCCGCTTCGTCCACTTTGAAGGACGCCGCCGGCGTTTCCGGGTCCGGGATCTGTTTGACGCAAACGATGATGTTCACGCGGCTCGCATGGCCTCCTGGGAAGATGGTCCGCTCCGTGATGGAGCTTGTGAAAGCAGTGGGCGAACGGGGATACCCAACGCGGGAGGTTACCACGCGGGCGTGGGCTTGTGAAATTGGGGACGAAGGCGTCTCTCGGCGGTCGCTGACTACGGCGCCGAGACGAATCCCGCGATAAATGCCTCGGGGCTTAACGGCCGGCCAGCGTCGAGAAGATGTGCTTCGCCGTTCGCGAAGTCTATTATCACCGCCGTCCCCAGCACGGGACCCGGGCCTGCCTGAAATACCTGCGCAACGACCGCACTTGGGCGCACCGTCGCGAGCACGGCGCCCAGATATCCGGTGCCGCTCCATAGCCAGGAAATCGTTTCCCCTGAACCAGGGTTGAAGACGATATACCGTGACGAGCTACCTCCAGGTTCCACCTGCCGCAAGACTAGCGCACCCTCGGCGAGCCGCGCCTGTAGGTTCGATGAAGTCAAGCCGTAGCCGTCAGGCACGGATAGCTCGCTGCCATCCCAACCCATCTGCGGACCAGCGGGAAAGCTGTAGACGACCCCAATGCCTGGGCGCTGACCGGCGTAGACAGTCTCCTGGCAGAGCGGTCGGGGCAACGGCTCACCGGCGGGGTACAGGCCATAACAAAAGATGGCATTCGTACCTGCCCCCGCGCGAGAAAGCCGGAGTAGCGGCCCGTCCGGCGAAATGCCGATGACGATCCACGCCGGGGGAATCTCACCCAGTGCCTCCCACGAAACGCCTCGATCGATCGAACGAAGCATCCGCGCCGGCCCAGCGAGCGGCCCTCCGGCCGGCAGGAACCCGCAAGGCGCCTGGACGCAGAGCGTGGCGTACATCTCGCTGCCTTGTTCGTCCGAGACCCACGAATAAACACCGCCCTGCGGCACTGACTCATTCAGGCCTACAAAGAGGTCATCTGGCGCTCCGCCAGGAGGACCTCCTCGCAGGAGCAACATGGGGACCGTTGCATCCGAGCTGGCGGCGACTCCTAAGAGGGCCCCCTCCGGAATCGGAACAGAATTGCCGGCGCTGAGCACCCTCTGGACTGGAGCGGGTCTGGCTGATGCGGTCGCCGTAGCAACTTCGGTCTCACTGGCAGTGGCCGTAGGGTTGGCGGGCGATGTGGCCGCCGTCGGCGTCCGCGTCTCGCCGTTTAGCCCACCATCCGATTCGACCATGGGCCGCCGAGCGTTTCCGCCACACGCCGACAGCAACCCAAGGGCGAGGACCAAGACGAGCGCTTTGCGTTTCATCTCCGGAGAGCGTACATCGCGGCACACGGGCAAACCTGGGCGGCCTGGGCGGCACGGTTCGCGCACCGGTACCGCCGCCCACTACGGAGGCACCGCCAGGGCTTCCCGGACGAGCTGTTTCGCCGCCTGCGGGTGAAGGCCATGGAGGACCATCCGCGCTCGCGGCGACCAGCCGTGGCGCGCTCCCCGCGGCCGCCATGTATCATGCCGGGAGCCTCCGGAGGTCCTTCTTGGCCAGCTACCGCATCCTGCTCTTTCTCCACCTCGCGTCCGTCATCGCGCTTGGCGCGACCTTTGCTTATCCCTTCATCCAGTCTTTCGCCGAACGCCAGGGGGCTGGAGTCACGCACTTCGCCCTTCAGGCGATCAAGCGCACGAATACCTTCTTCGTCTACCCGGCGATGGCGCTCATCTTCATTTTCGGCCTCGCGCTCCTCTTC
>JANXYE010000036.1 GCA_025350285.1 Chloroflexota bacterium | reverse complement strand
GCGCCGCCGGCCGGTGCGAAAGGTTGCCTCGCCGCCTGTCGATCTTGTCGATACAGATAGGCCATCGGGCGACTCCCTCCCGGTAGGACTGCCTCCACCGGCAGACGAGCCACGCGCTGGATTCACCGGCGTTGGCCGTGTCCTTCGCCCGCATGGACTTCGCGGCGAAC
Organism: Chloroflexota bacterium; assembly: GCA_025350285.1. Lineage (GTDB taxonomy): Bacteria > Chloroflexota > Dehalococcoidia > Tepidiformales > Tepidiformaceae > JANXYE01. The sequence goes on along the minus strand of JANXYE010000036.1, from coordinate 13,353 downwards.
TACGCGTGATGGTCTTCAACCCGGCGGCGCCGAACCTCCATGCGGGCCGTACGATCTCCATGGCTGGCCAAAAGCATCGCGTCCAGCGCGCCCGTCACGACCGGGACGCGTGGATCATTCAGCTCTCAGGAGTGGTTGACCGCAACGCCGCCGAGACCCTGCGTGGGCAGCTCCTGGAAGCGCCTGACGACGATGTCCTGCGCGATGACGCAGATTCGTTCTTCGTCCACGAGCTAATCGGCCTGAAGGTCGTTACGGACGCCGGCCGTGAACTCGGCACGCTCACCGAGGTCATCTTCACCGGGGCGAACGACGTGTACGTCGTGAAGGGCGAAGGGCGCGAATACCTGATCCCGGCAATCGCTCAGGTGGTCTCGCGAATTGACCTACCGGTAAGTGTTATGACCATCACACCTATGCCCGGATTGTTAGACGAAAGCGAATAGTCGCCCTCCTTCCTATTGAAACCATTTATAGCTAAGGTTAGACTCGGCAACGGTTCTGGCGGGTGGTGGTGGGGTAATCGGCAACCCGTCTGAAACAATTCGTCGAGGTGTACAGGGCATGTCCAAAGCTGAAATGCTTCAGATGGTCGATTACTGCATTCACCACTGGGTTCTTGATCCCCCGCGCGGCGAATTGACCGCTGGCCGCTGCAAGAAGTGCGGCAAAGAGAAAGAGTTCACGGGCGAGACCTCTTACCGCATCGGTCGCGGATCGAGCCACCGCCACTAGGCCTCTCTCCTCCCGCTTGCTCCGTGCCTTCGCGGGGGGCCGCTGCCTGCCACCCCCGCGAAGGTGGTGTGCAGAAGATTTTTTTGCACGATGAGCGGGCACCGACCTGGCGCCGGCCGCTTGGCTGCGGCTCCCCAGAGACCGCTCCGTATCCGTCGCCGCCAGGATCGGCGACGTGGGTCGAGTCGGCGGGCGGCGATCCTAGCCGCGAGTGGCGAACGAGCGGTTCGTTCATGCCCGTGCCACGCCCGAGCCCCCGCAACAATCCGACGGCCACCCCCCGCGAAGGCCTGGGCCAGCCGCTACGCTCACGCTGCGGTACGCTCTCCGCATCTTCTGCACACCGGAGCCGCCGCATGGCGTTCGACCCACGCCACAAGAGTCACATCCTCGTCGATGGGCCGGATAGAGCCGCCGCCCGCTCGTACCTCCACTCCGTCGGCTACACCAACGAAGACCTGCGCAAGCCGCTCGTCATGGTCGCCCACGAGTGGATCGGGACGATGCCCTGCAACTTCAACCAGCGCGACCTCGCCCAGCGCGTGATGGCGGGCATTCGCGCCGCCGGCGGGACGCCGATGGAAGTGAATACCATCGCCATCAGCGACGGCATCTCCATGGGCACCGAGGGCATGAAGGCGTCCTTGATCAGCCGCGAGGTCATCGCGGACTCCATCGAACTTTGCGGGGTCGGCTATTCGTTTGACGCCGCCGTCGTCATCGTCGGCTGTGACAAGACGATCCCGGCCGCCCCGATGGCGCTCGCCAGGCTCAACATCCCGTCCCTCATCCTCTACAGCGGATCCATCGACGCCGGCCGTTACCGTGGGCGGGATGTGACGATCCAGGACGTCTTCGAGGGCGTCGGCCAGCACGCGGCCGGCAAGATCACGGATGCGGATCTCGAAGAGCTCGAATACGCCGCCTGCCCGGGAGCGGGCGCCTGCGGCGCGCAATACACCGCCAACACGATGGCCACGGCCATGGAGTTCCTCGGCATGGCGCCGATGGGCAGTTCCGGCCCGGGCGCGACAGACCCGCGCAAGCCCGGCGTGGGCTTCCAGGCCGGCGAACTGGTGATGGACGTTCTTCGCCGGGGGCTGCTTCCGCGCGCGATTATGACGCGCGATGCGATCGAGAACGCCATCGCCAGTGGTGCCGCGACGGGTGGCTCGACAAACATCGTGCTCCACATGCTCGCCATCGCCCGCGAACTTGACGTCTCGCTGAACATCGACGACTTCGACGTGATCAGCGAGCGGACGCCGCTGATCGGGGATATGCGCCCCGGCGGGCGCTACGTCGCGGCCGATATGGACCGTGCCGGGGGAACCCGCTTGCTCGCGAAGCGGCTGCTCGACGCCGGCAAGCTCCACGGCGGCTGTGTGACGGTCACCGGCAAGACGTTGGCGGAGGAAGCGGCGACCGCGCAGGAGACGCCCGGCCAGGATGTGATCCTCCCCGTCGAGAAGGCCCTGAAGCCCACCGGCGGGCTCGTGATCCTGAAGGGGAACCTCGCGCCCGATGGCTGTGTGATCAAGGTCGCGGGCCACGAGCGGATGCTGCACGTTGGTCCAGCCCGCGTTTTTGAGTGCGAAGAGGACACGCTGAAGGCGGTCCTCGCGGGCCAGATAAAGCCGGGGGATGTCGTCGTCATCCGCAACGAAGGGCCGCGCGGCGGCCCGGGGATGCGGGAGATGCTCGGGGTGACGGCGGCGCTCGTAGGAGCAGGCCTCGGCGACTCGGTCGCGCTCTTAACGGATGGCCGGTTCAGCGGCGCGACGCGCGGCCTGATGGCTGGTCACGTGGCCCCGGAGGCGGCTGTTGGCGGTCCAATTGCCTTCGTCCGCGAGGGTGACCAGATTACCGTCGATATCAAGGCCCGGAAGCTCTCGGTCGCCATCGACGAAGCGGAGCTGGCGCGCCGCCAGACAGGCTGGCAGCCACCCGCCCCGCGCTATGTACGCGGCGTGTTCGCGAAGTACGCGCGAAGCGTCTCGAGCGCGTCCGAAGGCGCAGTCACCATCTGATCGGCAAAGGAGGGCTCTCATGGCCGAACCGCTCGCGACCGCGCCGAAGCTCCCCTTCGCCCTCCAGGCGAACGAGCACGTCCTCCTCTACTGCCGACGGCACTGGGTTTTCCTCACCATCCAGCTGACGAAGCACGCGCTTGCCGGACTACTGCCCATCGCCGCCTTGCTGGTGCTCGCCTCGCTCACGTTTGGGCTCGACGGCCGCGGCGGACAGATCGTCGGACTCGTATGCCTCGTGTGGTTTGTCTTCTGGGCGGTGAAGGGCTACTTCGCCTGGTATCGCTACAACAACGACGTGTGGATTGTCACCGACCAGCGGGTCATCGATTCGACGAAGAAGAATTGGTTCCACCACAGCATGGCCTCCGCCGACCTCGAGGATGTACAGGACATCAGTACCGACAAGTCAGGCCTTTTTGGCACGGCCTTCAACTACGGCAACCTCCTGCTGCAAACGGCGGGCGAACGGGAGAATTTCATTCTCTCCGGCATCCCGAAGCCGTCAGAGGTGCTTGCGCTCATCGATGTGCATCGTGACGCCGCCAAGCGCGAGTTGCGCGGGAGCGCCCTCTAGGCGCACGGCAAACCGTCGATCTTGACCGCCCCCGCGCCCGGCGCGCCCGGCGCGCCCATCGGGCGTAAAGTAGAGCGAATGCGCTACGTCATGCTCGCGGGGTTAGCCCTGGTTGGGGCGCTGACGGCGGGGTTCTTGCTCCGCGACAGCGGACCTCGGCTCGGTGCACGCATCGAAATCGTACGGGCGGCGGCTCCATCGCCAATCGCGGTCGATCGGCGCAAGGCCTATATCCCCGCCCTCGTCCGCGACGGACTTTCCGCCCAGGTCAGCACCTCCAGCGGGAGCGCTTTCCAGGGTGGCGCGGTGATGGTCACGGTCGAGCATGCTCAGTCGGGTTCGGTATCTATCCTCGGGAGAGGTTATGTCCTTTCCCCGAACGGAACGGGCGGCTTGCTCGGGTTGGTCGGCTTCGGTACCGAAGAGCCGCCCGGGCCCGCGGCGCTCACCGTCTCCGTGATAGACGAAGCGGGCGAAGCCGTCACGGTCCAGCGCAGTCTGGTGGTCAAACGGACCGCGTGGACGGTGGATGCGTTCGATATTCCCCCGGCCCCGCCGCCAGACCCCAACGCGCCGCCACCGCCCCCTCCGCCGCCCAACGAGAACCCGCTCTTGCCCGGCGTCTATGCGGGCGTGAGCGCGCGTCGCTGGCAGCCCCGCTGGATCCTCCCAATCGCCGAACCGAACCTCAAGCCGTGCGCCTCGGCGCCCGCTGGCTGGCTCTCCTGCGTTTCCGGCTACTTCGGCGAGCAACGGTCCATCAACGGCGGGCCAATTCAGGGCCACCACAGCGGAACCGACCTGGCCGCCGCCGCCGGCACGCCAATCCGCGCGACCAACGACGGCACGGTCGTCATGAGTGGCCTCTATTTGATTCGCGGCAACCTCGTGGTAATCGACCACGGCGCCGGCGTCTTCTCGCTCTACGGCCACCTGACTTCACGCGCGGTAGCGGTCGGTGATGTGGTCTACCAGGGCGATGTCATCGGGGGTGTCGGGACGACAGGCCTGTCCACGGGGCCGCACCTGCACTGGGAAATGTCGGTTGGGGGCATCCTTGTCGATGGCCTCCGCTGGCTGGATGGGTCCCAGGGCTTTTAGGTCCGTCACACGCCAAGAAACTCGAAGATCAAGTCCCGTTCGGCCTCGGGCTTTTCGAGCATGGGGTTATGTCCGCACTGGGGGATGAGCCGGAGTTGCGCGTCCGGGATCATCGCGGCCAGTTGGCGGCTGTTCTCGGGAGGTGTCATGCCGTCGTCCTCGCCGCACACCACCAGCGCCGGACAGGTGACCGCCGGCAGCCGCCCGGATGAACTCCAGCCCTCGATGGCGCCCGTCTGCCTCACTACGGCGAACCGCCGCGGCGGAGCTTCGAGGTCCACCGCGAGGTTGTAGGCGAACGCGTCCGGGTCACGTTCCCGCCAACCGGGCGCCGCCATCGCCTCGTCCTGTGTGGCGAAGATCTCTTCGCGGGTCATCTCGGGCGTGAAGTTCATGGCGCGCGTCACGCGCGCGTCCCAGCCCACGCTACCAGGGCCTCGATGGCTGGTCGCGACCAACACGAGCGCCCGCGCCCGAGCCGGGAACGTGAGCGCGAACTCCTGGGCGAGCATGCCGCCGCGCGACCGCCCGTAAACGACCGAGGTCGTGACCCCTGCGGCATCCAGGACGGCGGCGATGTCCGCCGCTTCGTCCGCGATCGTGAAGGGCTCGTCGCGCTTCTCGCTCTGGCCCATGCCGCGGCAATCCCAGGTGAGCACGAACAGCTTCTCAGCCAGCAGGCCGGGAAGCCGACCCCAATGCGCCAGCCGATGCGAAAGGCCGAGCGTCAGCACGATCGGAGCGTTCGCCGGGTCGCCATGCGTTTCGTAATAGAGGCGCCAGCCGTTCGAATCAACCTCAGGCATGTGGGTCACCAATTCCCGGGCGCCTGGGCCCGGCTGAGAGATCTCGCTTCGAAGATGGCGCAAGTCTACCCGCAAGCGATGAGCTTCGTACATCCGGCTACGCCCCGTGCTCCGGTAAGCGCCACGAGGTCGTCCACCGCAAGCCGGACGTCCATACCCTGCGCCCCGGCGCTCACCAGGATCTGCTCCAGTTCCGAGGCTCGATCGTCGATCAGCACCGGGAAGCCCTTGCCGAGGAGCGCCAGGGCGCTGATGCCGCCAACCTGAAGGCCCGTGTGCCTCTCGGCGTCGCTGTGGGAAGCCATCCGTAGCTTCTTGATACCGACTTCCGCGGCGAGCGCCTTCAGGTCTACCTCTGAGTCCGAAGGGACCATGAACAGCCACGGCTTGGCCGTCGGGGGATCGGCTTCGAGCACAAGCGTCTTGTAAACGGCCTCGAATGGCATACCCGTGACGCGCGCCACTTCGTCCGCCGAACGAATGGCGGTATCGAAGGTAAACACCTCGTGCGGCACATTCCGCCGTTCGAGAATCCGCACGGAAAGCGGCTTCGATGCCATCGTCCTGGCCTTAGATGTGGCCGGTAACGCCACCATCGACGTGGAAGACCTGGCCGTTCAGGTATCCAGAGGCGTCCGAAGCAAGCAACACGGCAAGCCCGGCCAGGTCCTCGGCCGTGCCGAAACGCTTCATGGGGATGAAGCGCAGGAGCCGGTTCTGGCCGATGTCGTCTAGCCCGCGGCTTGGCGTCCACTCCATCCAGCCGGTGGCGATGCAGTTCACCGTGACCCCGCGCGGCCCAAGTTCCTGGCTGAGTGCCGCCATCAACCCGTGGACGCCGCCTTTCGCGGCTGAGTACGCGGTCATGTTCTCAATCCCGCGCTCCGCGAACATCGATGTCACAAAGATCAGCCGGGCGGGTGTTCCCGGCTCGAGTTCTTTTGCGAAGGATCGGGCCGCGTAAAAGGCGCCGGCCAGGTTCACCTGGGTCACGCGGCCGAACTCGGCGTCGGTGACCTTTTCGAGCTGCCTCGAGAGCGGGGCGTCGGCGTTGAAGACGAGGATCGAAGGCTTGCCGAACTCCTTCACGAGCTGCTTGAGCCCGACCTGCACGTTCGTCGGCAGGGTCACGTCCCAGCCCTGCGAGAAGGTCGCGCGGCCGAGAGCGGCGATCTGCTTGCTTGCGCGCTTCGCGGCCATCACCTCATCTCCGTCGAGGGTCGCTGAGGCGACCGCGACATCCGCTCCACACTCGGCCAGGGCGAGCGCGATGGCGCGCCCGGCCGGATTCCCGCAGCCGACGACGAGCGCCTTTTTGCCGGAGAGGTCGAACGCCGGCTTCCGTTCCCAGTCCGTCACGAGGCCACCTCCACCAATCCCTGGCCCAGCGGCGCGACACCACCAGCGAGCCCGCCACCATCGATCACGAAGATCTCGCCGGTGATGTAGCTCGATGCACGGGAGGCGAGGAAAACGGCCAGCGGCCCCATCTCCCACGCTTCGCCAAGGCGCCGGGCCGTGTTGAAGCGCCCCCGCTGGGCGATCATCTCGCGCTCGTCGTCCGTCTCAGGGGGGGCCTGGACCAGGAAACCAGGGACGATGCAGTTGACCCGCATCCCCTCGCCGGCCACCTGGGCGGCGACGCTCTTGGTCAGCGAGATGACTCCAGCTTTTGCCGCGCCGTAGCTAACTGAACCGGTCGAGGCGCGCATCCCGAACCCGCTCGCGACGTTGATGACAACCCCGGCGCTCTCCTGAGTGCGAAACTGCCGGATGGCGGCGCGGCTGCCGAAAAACGCCGAGTTCAGGTTAACGGCGATGCCGTCAGCCCAGTCTTCGTCTTCGAGTTCCCAGATGCGGCTCCCCGCCCCACGGCGGTCGCCGATGCCGGCGTTGTTCACCATGATGTCCAGGCGCCCGAACTTGGCGACCGTTGCCGCTACCAGTTCATCCATCTGGGCGGATTCGCGCACATCGGTGGGGACGCAGAGCGGAGAGCGGCCGGTCTTTGCCGCGATGAATGCCGCGGTAGATTCGAGCTGGCTGTGGGTCCGGCTGGCGAGGGTCACTTCCGCTCCGGCGTCCGAGAGCGAGAGCGCCATCTCCCGGCCGAGGCCCCGGCCGCCGCCAGTCACGATGGCCACCTGGCCATCCAACCTGAACAGTTCACGCACCATGTTGCCTCCGTAGGATTGCCTATGCTACCGCCCGGCGGGCCTTGCCGTCCGCTTCGCCAGGCGATCCGGATAAACGCGATGAGGAGCGTGACGATAGCCACGCCCGAGCGATAGTCGCCATCTTGTTAGCGGTATTCGCCGCCGCGTCGTTCACCTCGAAGAGGCGGCGCAGCAGGAACAGGTGGCCGGAGGCGGAACTCGGGAGGGATCCAGAGCACCTGGACGATGACGAGCACCGCCGTCCCAAACAGCTCCAGAGGTGCGGAGGGCGCGGATCCTCCCGGTTGGGGCGAATCGCGGAGCGAGTTCCCGCGGCAGGTGCGTCTTTGGTCGATGCCTAGTTGATACCGGCAATCTGCGTGTACCGCTCGACCACTGGCCGGGCGGCCGTAAGGCCCTGGTCACGCATGGCGAGGCCCATCGCCCGCATGTGGTCCGTCTTGCCGTGGGCCTCCACCGCCGCGTCGTTCGCGTATTGCTCGTAAAACAGGAAGAGGTTCGGGTCCGTGTCGGACGTATGCAGCGAATAGCAGGCCACCGGCCCGGACTCGTTCTTCTTCACGTTACCGACCATTTCCGTGAGGGCGGCGCGCAGGGCATCGGCCTTGCCTTCGACAGCGGTGAGCTTGGCGACGATTGTGATCATGAGGAACCTCGTTGGATAGGAGTGGCGTGAGTCTACGCGGTGCCTCACAAACGGTCTTGCGGCAGAGGTGACCAAACGTGTCGTTCAGCGTCTTCGGCGGCTTTCAGCGGATGCCCACGTCGGTGGCCGCGCGCTGCCCGCCGCCTCCCGCGGCCCGGAGCGGAGGCGACCTGTGCGTCATCGAGCACCCGTGGCACCGGTTAGCGACGCCCGACTGGTGTACGGTCTCGACTCGGCGGCACGCGTTTGGATTGCTCCGGGTTACTCGAATGCGGCCGAGTTGACCGCCTATGCTATCGGTGCCCCGGACGCCGTAAGAGCAACCTCAAGCGAGCCGACCGACCTTTGGCACACCCTCATGAGCTTGTCGGGAACGCGCCGGCCGCCGCGACGCATTCGTCGATGCGCCAGAGGAGCAGCGTCCCCATCGCGAGCCACACCTGCGGTTGTCGCGGCGCCGGTGTGGTCGCGGCAACACCAGAAATGTGCGCCAGCACCGCATCGAGCAGGTCAAGCTGCATCAGCGTTTCCAACGCCGCGTCCCACGTGCCACCGGGGCGCAGGTTGCCGGGCGCGAGCTTGAGCTGCACCTTTTCAGCCTGGTTGATGAACCCGAGGGCACGCGCGGCGAGGCTCTGTTCCTCCCCCGGGAAGCGCGGATCGGCCTGCGGCCCGGCCAGCGCCACTTCGCGCAGGGCCTCGGCCGAACCGCCCATGCGGCGACGGGCTCGTTCGACCAGGGTGATCGCCTCCGCCGTCTCGGCCGATTCGTGGACACGCGGTTGAAGGATGGCCTCCAGCCGGTAGAGCGCAGGCAGGAGCTGCTTCCGCAGGGCCACAACGACAGCCATGTGCACGGCCGTAGAAACCAGTCCCTTCGGCGCGACCGGTAGCGTCACGGACAGGCCCGAAATCCCCCGGATCCGCTCGTCCACGAGGTCCACCACCGCCTCAGCGCTGGACGCACTACCGACGACGAACTCCGGCGCCGCGGCACATGCCGCCTCGATCGCCGCCGCGGCATCACCCGACACGAGTTCCATGTCTCGTCCCGCGAGCACCAGCCCGGACTTCACCTGGTAGAGGGCGCGCACGAGCGCCGGGGGCAGCAAACACGAAGACGGTTCCTTCATCCCGACGAGCGTACCCGACATGGCGCGCTACGGCAGCGACGCCAGGAACTCCTCAACGGCGGCGTTGAAGGCGGCTGGCTGATCGATATTCGAAGCATGGCCCGCATCGGCGATGGTGATCCGCTTCGCACCGGGGATCTTCGCCGCCATGTAGTCGGTGCCACCGAGGAACGGCGTGTCGTTCGCACCAACGAGTACGAGCGTGGGAACGTCGATATTCGGAAGGGACTCGATGATCCGCGAATCAACCTGCGCCAGCATCCCACGGGCCGCGCGCGCAAGCCCGTCCGCCGACCGGTTCGTGCTCGCGAGAACTTCCGCGCTCTGACCCAGCGCGCCAAGCCCCATGGTCTCGAACGCCACCGCCCGCGCCTCGGACGTCCTGTTCCAGCCTTCGCGGGCGACGGGATTCTTGTAGCCGGGGCCGGTATCGAACAGCATCAACGCGCGCACCATCGCGGGGTAGGCGACGTTGAAGGCGAGCGACATGTACCCGCCGAGGGAGAGACCCCCGATGACCGCCTGCTCTTCGCCGCACGCCCTGAGAATTGCCGCCATATCGTCGGCCGTCTGCTGCTCCGAATATTCCGCCTGGTCGTCCGGGCTGTCGGTGAGGCCGTGGCCACGCATGTCCCAGGTGATGAGATGGTAGCGATCGGCCAGCCCGGCCTGACCGCGCCACATCTGTGAGGTCGCGCTGTAGCCGTGGCTGAGCAGCACGGCGGGACCTGCGCCCATCTCCTCGTAGTAGATCTTCACGCCATCGCGTTCGATGTAGGGCATAGCTTCTGCCTCCTCCTAATGGGCGCATTCTACGAGCCCCGGCCGTGCTGGCTATGGCCGTTCCGGGCAGGTTGCGCAACGGCTGTAGGTCGAATCCGGCGCCCGGCAGGCAACGCCGGCCCATTCCAAGAGCGTCTTCGTCTTCCACAGGGGGAGGCCCATGACGCCGCAGTAGCACCCGGACAACGCCGAAACAGTCGGCACGTCTTCGTCCTGGATGGCGTAGGCCCCCGCTTTGTCCAGCGGGCGGCCCGAAGCGACGTAGGCGGCAACGGCTTCGTCGGGCAGGTTCGCCAGCTCGACGGCGCTCTCGCTGATGAGCGTGGCGACACCTCCGCGAGCAGCGACCGCTACGCCCGTAAAAACACGATGCTCTCGGCCGCGTAACGCGGACCAGATCGCGACGGCCTCGTTGGCATCGATCGGCTTGCCGAACGATCGCGTCCCATCGTGGACAATCGTGTCCGAGCCGATGATGACGGCGTTCGGCTCGGCGGCCGCGACGGCGAGCGCTTTCTCCCGCGCCAGCCTGGCCGCTCCTTCTTCGGGATCGTCCCCGGCGTCTTCCGGGATGTCGGCGGGGCGCACTTCGAACGAGTCAAGAAGAGCGGTGAGCAGATCCCGGCGCCGGGGCGAAGCGGAGGCCAGCACGACCCGCCTCACGCCCCCGCGTCCATCAGCGAAAGACGCGCCACGCATTCGATGTGCCCGGTCTGCGGGAACATGTCGAGCGGCGTGACGGTGTCCACCTGGTAGCCGCCATCGACGAGTATGCGGAGATCCCGCGCGAGCGTTGCCGGGTTGCAGGAAACGTAGACGACGACACCGGGCCGGAACTTTATCAGCGCATCCAGCACGGCCCGGTGGCATCCCGGCCGTGGAGGGTCCAGCACCACCGCGTCCGGCGCGGCATCGAGCAACGGGAGCAGGTCCTCCACCTTGCCCATATGCATCTCGACGTTCGGCGTATCGGCGATGTTGACTTGCGCGTCTTTCGCCGCGCTGTGGGATTCCTCGATGGCGATCACGCGCTCGAAGCGGTGCGCGAAGAGGACGGCGAACGTGCCGACCCCCGCAAACGCATCGACGAGCACCCGCCCATGGTCAGGCAACGCCTCGCCCACGAGCTGCATCATCCGCTCCGCCTGGGCGTGATTCACCTGGAAGAACGCCGAGGCGCTCACCTGGAAGCGGCGCCCGCCAAGTTCTTCGAGGTACGAACGTTGACCCGTGGCCACCTGCACGTCCGGCACGGCCGGAGAAATGAGGAAACTCCGCGTCTCGGCCGAATGACGGATCTGGACCTGGTGAAGGCCGCTGCCCTTGCCCTGGAATGCGGGCAGCACCTCGTTCACCCAGGGCACCGCGATCGGACAGGACTCCACCTTGAGCAGTCCCCGTCCGCGCCGCGTGATGAAGCCGATGTCGCCGTACATGTTCCCGGTCGAGAAGCGCAGGTGGTTGCGGTAGGCCCAGGGTTCGTCCGCGCCCACAATCGGCCGTACGACGGCGTCATCCAGCTTGCCGATCCGCCGGAGCTGTTCGCGCACGATCGCTTCTTTTGCGCGGAGTTGGGCCTCGTAGGTCATGTGCTGGAGTTGGCAACCGCCGCAGCGCCCGAACAGCCCGCAACGCGCCTCGACTCGGTCGCCGGACGGGTCGAGGACCTTTGTGACGGCCGCTTCGATGTAGTCCGGGTGGACCGCCTCGACGGTCGCCTCCACCTGCTCTCCGGGCGCCGCGTAGGCCACGAACACGACCCGGCCATCGTTGAGATGCGCGATCGCCGAGCCGCCCGAAACGATCTCCCCGACACGGAGGGTCAGCGTGTCCCCCGGAAACGGCGGCTCGGTGACTTCTGGCTTGCGATGGCGTCGAGGCATGAGGTTCACGGTTCACGATGCGCGACTCACGAGCAAACCGTCGCGAGCGCCCTCGTTGCCGCCCGGCGCCCCACGGGCGTAGGCTCGCGCTCCAATCCCTTCACAACGAGGCCGCCGTGACTCCCGAACAGCAGGTCCAGATGCTCGTTGACCGCGCCGAAATCAGCGATGTCGTAAACCGCTACGCCACCGGCCTCGATACGCACAACTGGCCGCTCCTGCGCTCAATCTTTCTCGACGAGATCGACATGGACTTCTCGTCGGTGCATATGCGGCCCGGGCGGATGAAAGCAGACGACTGGGTGGAGAGCGCCCGCGTCCTGTTCGCAGGGTTCGACGCGACCCAGCACCTGAGCGCGAATCATGTCCACGACATTCGCGGGGACGAGGCGACCTGCACGTCCTATATGCGCGCCGAGCACTTCGTCATCAACGACGAGGGCGAGAACTACTACACGATGGGCGGCTACTACGTGAACCAGCTCGTGCGGACGCCGGGCGGGTGGAAGCTGAGCGGGGTCACGCTCAACGTCACCTGGAATCGCGGGAACCGCCATGTCTTGCGGATAGCTACGAAGCGCGGACGGGAACGGACGGCCGCGTCTTGAGGACGGCGTCGGTCGAGCCGGCGCAGCCTACGTCTTGCCCCGCAGTCGCGGGTCGAGCGCGTCTCGCAGGCCGTCGCCGAGCAGATTGATCGCGAAGACCGAGATAATGATGGCGATGCCAGGCGCCAGTGCGAGCAGCGGGTGCTGCTCCCACTTCGCCGCCCCGCTGTTCAACATGTTGCCCCAGGTGGCGGTGGGAATCCGCACCGAGAGGCCCAGGTAGCCGAGCGCCGCTTCAATGATTATCACAGTGCCTACGGTGATCGAAGTGAGCACAATCACCGGCGCGAACGTGTTCGGCATGATGTGTCCGAAGACGATCCGCGCCGGCGAGGCTCCGATCGCGCGCTCGGCCTCCACGAAAGCCATCTCCTTGAGCGTCAACACCGACCCCCGGACCACCCGCGCGGTCCCCGGCGCCACGAATATCGCGATAGCGATGATCACGTTGCGGAAGTTCTGGTCGAGCGTACTGGCCAGCACCAGGAGCAGAATCAAGGGCGGGAGCGCCATGATCGCGTCCATGATCCGTTGAATGATCATGTCGATGATTCCGCCCGCATAGCCGCTGATAAGGCCCAGCACGACGCTCACCGCCACACCGATCGCGGTCGCGCCGAGACCGGCCCCTAGCGACACCCGTGCACCATAGAGCAGCCGGCTCCACACATCGCGTCCTAGTTCGTCCCCACCCAGGGGGTGCGCCCAACTCGGGTCGGCCAGCCGATCCGAGAGGTGCTGCACGTTTGGCGGCTGCGTGGCCAGCAGCGGGGCGGCGACCGCCATCGCGCAGATAACCACCAGGACGACGCCCGCGGCTGCCGCTATCGGCTGCTTCCGCGAGAAGGTGGCCAACCCCCTCAACCAGCGCGGC
>JANXYE010000017.1 GCA_025350285.1 Chloroflexota bacterium | reverse complement strand
CTTCCTTCTTTCGCCCCGAGAGGTAGAGCTCCTGGATCTTCTCCGCGGCCTCCGTGTAGCCGTACTTCTTCATCATGTCGTTGTGGAAATTTTTGTTCTTCGCGCCCATGCCCCCGATGTAGAGCGCCAGGTGCGGCTTCTGGCGCGCAAAGCCCGCCTTCACGTCGTCCGTAATCTGGACGTTGCAGCCGGGAGCGATGTCGAAGTCCGCCATCGTCTTGCCGTCCGTGCGCTTCGCAAAGCCGGCTTCGAGGTCAGGCTGGAACAGGTTCATGCGTTGGGGCGAGAACCAGATGGGCAGCCAGCCATCGGCCAGCTCGGCCGTGGCGCGGATGTTCACTGGGCCCATGGTCGCGAGGTACACCGGCAGTTGGCGCCCGTGGAGGATGCTCTTCAGCGGCTTTCCGAGGCCCGTCGCGTCCGGCCCCGTATAGGGCATGTGGTACTCCTGGCCCTGGTAGTTCACCGGCTCTTCGCGCGCCCAGATCTTTCGCAGGATCTCGACGTACTCCCGCGTCCGCGCGGCCGGCTTGCCGTACGGCACGCCATGCCAGCCCTCCACCACCTGCGGCCCCGAAAGCCCGAGTCCAACCAGCATCCGCCCGCCGGAAAGCGCATCCAGGGTCGATGTCGTCATCGCGCACATCGCCGGCGTGCGGCCGGGAATCTGCATGATCCCCGTGCCGAGCTTGATCTTTGTCGTGAGCGCCGCGATGTAGGCGAGGGGCGTGATCGCGTCTGACCCGTACGCCTCGGCCGTCCACACCGAGTCGTACCCGATGCTTTCCATCTCCTTGATGTGGTCGATGGGAAGGCCCATCTGAGCGCCCGAATAGCCGATGCCGATGGCGAGTTTCATGCCCTTGTCCTTGCGAAAGTGTGCAGGTCGCAGTCTATCCGCCGGGCCGCTACGTGCCCTCTCACCCGCCCCATCGCTTGCATGCTCCGCGTCGAGACAGTACCGCGACCCCACGGGAGCGGCCCGCTCATCCTCTTCCCTACGGACGCTCGCCCCTTGGCACACTCCGCACCCCAACAGTACCGCGACCGGCAGGGAGTGGCGGCCGGGCGACGTACCCGCCTGAGGCTCGCACCCCACCCGCCGCAGTCATCACCCCTCCGCTCAACGCGACCCCACGGGAGCGGCCCGCTCACGCCGTGGACGGCCCGGGCGCACCCACTCGTCCTTTCATCCCCCAATCCCTCATCCCCGTGGCATACTCCCCGCCATGACGTACGAAAACCTCCTCTTCGAGCTCCCCTCCGGCTCTCACGTCGCGACCATCACCCTCAACCGGCCCGAGCGTCTGAACGCTATCAACCGCGCCACCATGGGCGAGGTCCTCGCCGCCTGCGAGGAGATCCAGTCCCGCGACGACATCTGGGTAGCCATCTGGACAGGCGCCGGCCGCGGCTTTTGCTCCGGCGCCGACGTCTCAGGTCCTCCCCCTGCGGGGGAATCCGAATCCGAATCCGAACTGAACACGCTCCTCGACGAAGAAAGCTGGGTCAGCCGTCAGGGCAAGGCGCTTTACGCCATCGATAAGCCGATGATTGCCGCCGTTAACGGTGTGGCCGCCGGGGCAGGCTTCTCTCTCGCCCTCGTCTGCGACGTCCGTGTCGGGACGCCGAACACCCGCTTCGTCACCGTCTTCCAGGAGCGCAGCCTGCCACCCGAGGGCGGCATGTCGTTCCTGCTTTCGCGCATCGTCGGTCTCGGGCGCGCGATGGACCTCTCGCTCACGAGCCGCCGTGTCGATGCCGACGAGGCCTACCGGATTGGCCTGCTCGACCGCCTCGTACCGGAGGAGGAACTGCTCCCGGCCGCAAACGCCCTCGCTGAGCGCATGTGCGAACTTCCGCCCGCCGCCGTCCGTGTCACCAAGCGCGCCCTTCGCGCCGGCCTCGAAGCCAGCTTCGCCGAAGCCACTGGGAACGAAACGAAGTACGGCGGCCTGGCCCGGCGGGCTGCCCAGGATGCGGCCGAATCGATGGCCTCCTTCCGCGAAAAGCGCAAGCCTGTATATCGCGGCCGCTAACGAACCGCGCCCGCTTGGCGGATTCAACCGGTCAAAGTTTCACCGAAGTTGTCGAGCGTAGTCGGGGAGCTTGTACCGGCACGCGAAAGGGGCAGACCCTTGACCAGTGCCATCCGCCTGTCTAGCAGGTAAGCAGTTGATTACGGTAAGAAGGTGCTTACATGGCTGCTCGGGACCGGCTCAGTGTGGCGTTCGCCGCGTTGGCCGATCCGACGCGCCGCGACATCCTCATGCGACTTCGGAGCGGGCCTCTCACCGTGAGTGATCTGGAGGTGCACTATCCAATAAGCCGCCCCGCCGTTTCTCAGCATTTGACGGTGCTTGAGAAAGCTGGCCTCGTCGTACGAGGCCGCAGAGCGCAGTGGACTGACTGCTTTCTCACGAGCGCCAGCCTGGATGAAGCCGCCGCCTGGTTAGAGCAGCAGCGCGCTGACTGGACTGAACGGTTCGACCTCCTCGACGAGCATCTCAGTCGCCGCCGCAAACACGACCCCGAAGCACATGACCATGGTGAAGGAGAAAAAGTATGATCGACCTTTCCAAAGGTTTCACGCTCGTCCGCACCTTTGACGCGACACCTGAGGAGGTCTGGGGGGCGTGGACAGACCCCGGCTCGGCAGCGCAATGGTGGCATCCGCGCGGAGCGAGCACACCCCGGGAGAGTGTCG
>JANXYE010000680.1 GCA_025350285.1 Chloroflexota bacterium | reverse complement strand
AACCGCTCCGAGGGGATGAACGAGATGCCAAGCTTCACTTTCTGCGCGCAGCGGACGTTGGAGACATCGCGGCCCCGGTAGGTTACGGTGCCAGCGAAGGGCCGGTTTAGCCCGCAGATGCTGCGCAAGGTCGTGCTCTTGCCCGCGCCGTTGTGGCCGACGAGCGTCACGATCTCGCCCGCGCCGACACGGAGAGTGGCGTCGAAAACGACGGCCCGCTTGTTGTAGCCCGCGCTGAGCCCCCGCACGGAGAGTCCCTCGCTGGTCGAGTCTTCGGCACCCGTGCCGGGAGTGGAGGCTACTTCGTCAGGCATTGCCGAAATACACCTCCGCCAGGCGCGGCTGGCTGATAAGGTCCCGCATCGTGCCCTGGGCCGTGACCGTGCCCGCCTCCATGAAATAGACCCAATCGGCCAGGCGTTCGACCACGTGCAGGTTGTGTTCGACGATGCAAATCGTCTTGCCCATGTCGCGCATCTCGAGGATGACGTCAAGGATCGGGTCGAGCCAGCTCTGGTCGATCCCGGAGGCGGGCTCGTCGAGGAGGAGGACGTCTGCCCCCGTGGCGAGCATCCTGGCGAGGGCCACGAGCTTCTGCTCGCCGTAGCCAAGAGCGCCGGCCGGGTAGCCAAGCCTTCCATCCATGCCGACGAAGCGGAGGGCCTCGATCGCCGTTTCGCGAACGCGTCGCTCGGCCTGGGCGGTATGACGGAGGCGGAAGAAGAGGCTGCCCAGGTGCTCACCGGGCTGATTGGGGACCGCGAGCATCACGTTTTCGAGCACGCTCAGCCTGGGCAGCGTACGCACATCCTGGAAGGAGCGGACCATGCCGCGCCGGGCCACGCCATGCGGCGGGAGGTTCGTGATGTTGTCACCGCGCAGCCGCACTACCCCCGCATCGGGCCGGATGGCGCCGGTGATGAGGTTGAAGACCGTGGTCTTGCCGGCGCCATTCGGGCCGACGAGACCCGTGATGCGGCCGGCGGCGAGGCGGAAATCGAGGCCGTCAACGGCCCGGATTCCCCCGAAGTGCTTGACAAGCCCCGTCACCTCCACGGCCGCCTCGAGCTGCGAGGGATCCTCCGCGAGCGCGCCATTGACGGCGGGCGCCCGCGCCACGCGTCGCTCGAGAAAGCTCGCGAGGGCGGCGTCACTGGAGGACGCCTCGTCGAGCGTCGGCGACGGAGCGCGCCGATCGAGGAAGCGGCGGAGTCGGCGTATCCCCGAACGAAGGGACGAGCCTTCGGGCAGCACCCCGGCCGGCCGCAGGCGCATCACCACCACGAGGGCCGCCCCGTAGATGACGAGCCTGTAGAGCGAGGCGTGCTCGGGGGTGGCATGCACCTGCTTCTCGAGGAAGGGACCAGATCCCACGACCAGCACCGCTCCGAGGAGCGAACCCCACAGAT
The DNA here is from genome assembly GCA_025350285.1 of Chloroflexota bacterium. GTDB lineage: Bacteria > Chloroflexota > Dehalococcoidia > Tepidiformales > Tepidiformaceae > JANXYE01. The sequence continues at coordinate 1,943 of JANXYE010000680.1, read as the reverse complement.
TGCCCATCCCGCCGATGATGACCATCGCGATCATCGTCGTAACCACGTCGAAGCTGAACTGGCTGGGCGAGGCAAGCTGGTTGTAGTACACGAGGGCCGCCCCGCCCAGGCCCGCCATCCCCGAGGTGATCGCGAAGAGTGCCACCTTAAAAAGGAAGACATCCTTGCCGAGCGAGCGCGTCGCAATCTCGTCCTCGCGGATGCCCTTCAGCACCCTTCCGAAGGGCGACTGGCCGAGCCGCCAGGAGAGCACGAAAAGCACCGCGATCAGCGGTAACAGCAGGCGCAGGTAGTCGCTTGGTTGAACGACATCGTTGCCGAAGATACTCACCCCTTCGATCCCGACCAGTCCGTAGCTGCCACCGAAGTACGTGAGGCTCACGATCAGCGTGAGGAAGACGGTCGAGAGCGCGAGCGTCAGGAGGATGACGTAGTCCGTGCTCAGGCGCAGGGCGGGGATGCAGACCGCCGTGCCGAGGATGGTCGCTACGCCGATTGCGAGCAGGATAGCGGGGATGTAAGGCACCCCGTATTCGGCTGAAGCGTACGCGGCCCCATACCCGCCAGCGGCCGAGAGGGCGGCGTGCATCACCGAAACCTGCCCGCCGTAGCCGATGAGCAGGTTCAGCGAGAGCGCGAAGATCGAGAAGATGAGCATCTGGTTGAAGATGTCGATTTGGTATTCCATATCCGTCCCCTAACGCACGCCGAGCGGCAGCAGCTTGCGAGCCCTCGCCGGCACGGTGGTGCTCAGCGAAAAAGGCTTCAGGGCGACGTAGATGAAGAGCAGGGAGAAGACCACCATGGGGGCCCACTGCGCGCTCAACCAGACCCCGCTCAGACTTTCAATCATGCCCACCGCGAGGCCCGTGAGCGCGGTGCGCAGGGGCCCGCTGCCGATGCCGGCGAGAAAGGCCACGACGAACGCCAGAAAGGTCGGCTGCTGCCCCATATCCGGAAGGGCGGCGTACTTCATCGCCGAGAGCAGGGCGACGCTGCCCGCCACCAGCGAGCCGATGGCGAAGACCGCGAGGTAGATGCGGCCCGAGTCGATGCCGACCACGCGGGCCATCTCCGGGTTGACGCGGACCGCGCTGATCATCCTCCCGGGCTGCGTGAAGCGGATCAGCGCCCAGACCCCGAGGATCACGGCCCAAAGCACGCAGACCATCACAACATCGAGTGACGTGAAGGTGTTGTCCCCCAACGAGAGGCCTTCGACGGTGAACCCGGTATCCAGGATTTTGCTGCGCGAGCCCGCCCACAGCCTGATCAGGTTTTGGCCGACGATGACGATGCCCAGGGAGGAGATGAAGATGGCGAGCAGGGCGAGTGTCGGGGCGCTGCTCTGGAGCGGCCGGTAAATCAGACGCTCAATGAGCATGCCGAGGATTGCGCCCAGGGCGAGGCCTATTGCCAGGGCCGGCAGAAGGGGGACGCCACGGTCGGCGGCGATGATCGCGCCGTAGGCCGTGACCACGTAGGTGGTCGAGTAGGCGAAGTGGAAGCGCCCCGTAACGCCGAGGATGAGGCCAAAGCCGACGCCCAGCGCGCCGTAGCGGGTCCCGGCGATAATGCCGTTCACGAAGAGCTGTTGAAACAGCGTGAAGTCCACGGTTCTTCATTCCTCCCGGCGACTCGGACGGCGCGGGCAAGCAAATGCGGCGGAGACGCGACCGACTCCGCCGCATTTGCGACGTCTGCGTGCGGTCTGCTAGCCCAATAGCTTGAAGTCGGCGCCTCCGATGTTGAAGGACGCGACCATGCTCGTCTTACCGCCCTTGACGGTGAAGACCCCGAAGGCGCGCTTGGAGACCGAATGCGTCTTGAGGTCGATGCCAAGCTCGCCAGCTTTGGTCGCATCGCCGCCGTAAACGCTCTTAAAAGCGGGGTTCGCCTGGAGCGCCGCGTCCAGTTGATCGCCGGCGCGATGGAAATCTCCT
>JANXYE010000661.1 GCA_025350285.1 Chloroflexota bacterium | reverse complement strand
GGGAGCAACGACAGCGGCCAGGTACTCGGCCCTCAGAACTCGGCTCTCGGTACTCGGTCCTCGGTACTCGGCTCTCGGCCCTCGGCACTCGGCACTCGGCACTCGGCATCCGCTACCATGCGGGCGTATGGCTGAACGCTTTGAGATCGTGTTTTTGGGGACTGGAAGTCCGCTCCCAAGCGCCGACCGCTGTGGGGCGGGGCAGGTGGTGGTGGCCGGGGACACGCAGGTGCTCGTCGATTGCGGTTGGGGAGCGGCGCGGCGCTTGCGGCCGGCGGGCGTGAACCCGGCGAGCATCGATGTCGCGCTGTTCACGCACATGCACACGGATCACATGACGGATGTGCCGGACTTCCTCTTCCAGCGCTGGACGGGCGGGGCGACCGTCCCCTTGCGTGTGTTCGGTCCCGAAGGCACGCAGGAAATGGTCGATGGGTTCCTGATGGCGATGCGGCGCGACATCGGCTTCCGGCAGGCGCATCACGGCGACAAGCTCCACCCGGATGGCATCCGCGTCGAGGTGACCGAGATCGCGACGCCCAGGGGCATCGAAACCTGCCTCGAACTCGGCGGGCTGCGCTTCGAAGCGTTCGAAGTCGACCACTTCCCGGTCGTGCCGGCGTTCGGCTACCGGGCGACGTTCGAGGGGCAGTCGGTGGTGCTCTCGGGCGATACGGCGGTGTGCGATTCGCTCGCCTCGGCCTGCCGCGGCGTGGACATGCTTGTCTGCGAAGCGATGAACGTGCCGATGCTGGAGGGCATCATCGCGGCCCTGCGGGCGGGCGGGCGGGAACGCGAGGCGGGGCTGCTCGGCGACGTGCCTTCGTACCACATTTCCACCATCGAGATCGCGAACCTGGCGAATGAGGCGGGCGTGGGCGAGGTGGTGCTCTCGCACATCATCCCGCCGATCCTGAATGACGCCGCCCAGGAGGCCGCCTTCATAGCTGGCATGAGCGAGCTGTTCAGCGGGCCGATCCGCGTGGCGCGGGACATGCAGAGGGTGGCGGTCTCGAACCGGGGGGGGCCGCCCAGGGCGGTGCGTATTAAGTAGTTCACAGCCTCTGACTATGGAGCGTCGATCAGGCGAGGAAACGGCCCTCAACCAGGGGCTGCGTCGATCACGATCAGGCCGGGGATCTTCGCGAAGTCTTTCACGTTCCGCGTAACTACCTCGTGTCCGTGGACGAGCGCCGTCGCCGCAATCTGCAGGTCGCGGTCGCCGATTGGCGTGCCCATTCGACGCAGCAACGCCTGCAGTCGCGCCACTTCGCGAGCCTCGATCTCACCCAACGGAATCAGAGTCGCGACTCTAAGAAGCTCGTTGAGCACGGTCCGCCGATGCGTCGCCCGTGCCGGAGAGTCGGCAAGATGCATGCCCAACGCGAGTTCCGCGACCTGGATCGCGGCGATGAATGCGCCAGAGGCGAGTAACGCGATTTGAGTCGCCGCATCTGCCGGACTGGTCGTCCGTCGCTCGACCGCGATGACCTCGGTGGTATCAATCAGTCGTCCCACTTGTCTCGCGGCTCCTCGTTGAGCCACTCCCGGGCGGTCTCAAGATCTTTGATGAAGGCGTCGTAGTCTTCGTCCGGCCAGCGGCCAGCTTTCCGGCGAGCCTCGAAGTACGCTCCCCAGGTACCAGGGGGATACTCGGTTGTGGGTTCCGTCACGCCTCCGTTCGGCGAATCAGCGCACGGCGCGAGGGTGGCCACGGCCGCCCCGTTCCGCTCGACGAGCACGGCGTCGCCCGCCTCCATGCGCTCCAGGAGTGCGTCCAGTTCGCGCGCGACATCGTTCACATCGACCCGTATTTCAGCCACGAACCCAGTGTACCGGATTGCCGCCCCGTCAATGACAGCCACGCCTTTGCCTTGCCAACGCTTCGCCGTCCACTCATTCGAGAACATACGTTCTGGAGGTTCCCATGGCCCTGACCCTCGTCGAAGCGTCGAAGCTTTCGAACGACCACCTGCTCGCTGGCGTGATCGAAACGATCGCCCAGGAGAGCCCCGTCCTGCAGCGCCTGCCGTTCATCGAAATCACCGGCAACGGGCTCACTTACAACCGCGAAAACGTCTCCCCCACGGCCACCTTCTACGACGTTGGCGACACCTGGACAGAGGACACGCCGACTTTCACCCAGGTGACCGCCACGCTGAAGGTGATGGGCGGCGACGCCGATATCGACAACTTCCTGAAGTCCACCCGGTCGGACGTGCAGGACCTGGAAGCGGCCATCGTCCAGATCAAGGCGCGGGCAGTGCGCACCCTCTTTGACAGCACATTCGTGAACGGCAACGTCTCCACGAACGCGAAGAGCTTCGACGGCATCGACCGGCTCTGCGTGGCCGGCCAGATCGTCACGTCGGGGGCAAACGGGGCAACCCTCGCGTTGGCCAAGCTCGACGAGCTGGTCGATGCGATCAAGGGCGGCAAGCCGGACATGCTCCTCATGAGCCGCCGCACGCGCCGCTCGCTCAACGTCCTCGCGCGGGCGAGCGGCAG
>JANXYE010000651.1 GCA_025350285.1 Chloroflexota bacterium | reverse complement strand
CCGCGAAGCCACGCAACCCCCGCTGTTTAACGAAGCCGCACTCGCGATGCTCTCTCGGAGCGTCCACGCGTGGGAAGAGGGGCCGCTGGCGAAGACCCTTTCGCGCAATCCGGAACGCGGCGACGAGTTCGCGACCAGCAGCCAGCCGGTGCAGCGCCTCTACACGCCGCTCGACATCGCCGAACTGGACTACGCTCGGGACCTGGGGTTCCCGGGCGAATACCCGTTCACACGGGGCGTACAGCCGACCATGTACCGCGGCCGCTATTGGACGATGCGCCAGTACGCGGGCTTCGGGACGGCGGAGGAGTCGAACACAAAGTTCCGCTACCTGTTGAGCCAGGGGCAGACGGGTCTCTCGGTCGCCTTCGACCTGCCGAGCCAGCTCGGGTACGACTCGGACGACCCGATGGCGATCGCGGAAGTGGGCCAGGTGGGGGTTGCGATCGACAGCCTCTACGACATGGAGACGCTGTTCGCGGATATTCCGCTGGACAAGGTCTCGACGTCGATGACGATAAACGCGCCGGCGGCGGTGATGCTGGCGATGTACATCGTGGCCGCGGAGAAGCAGGGGGTGCCGTCTGAAAAGCTAAACGGCACCGTCCAGAACGACGTGCTGAAGGAGTACGTGGCGCGCGGGACGTACATTTTCCCGCCCGGCCCGAGCGTCCGCCTCGCCGCCGACATCATGGAGTACTGCTCGAAGAGCGTGCCGCAGTGGAACACAATCTCGATTGCCGGGTACCACATGCGAGACGCGGGCTGCACGGCGGCCCAGGAGATTGGCTTCACGTTCGCAAACGCCTGCACGTACATTGAGGCGGCACTGGCGAAGGGCTTGAACGTCGATGAGTTCGCCGGGCGGATCAGCTGGATCTTCAACACGCACAACAACTTCTTCGAAGAGGTGGCGAAGTACCGGGCGCTCCGCCGGCTCTGGGCGCGGCTCCTGAAGGAGAAGTACGGATCGACTGACCCACGTTCGATGATGTTCCGGACGCATACGCAGACCGGGGGATCGACGCTCGTCGCCCAGCAGCCGGAGAACAACATCGTGCGGGCCGCAATCCAGACGATGGCGGCGGTTATCGGCGGCGTGCAGTCCATCGCCCTCAGTTGCTTCGACGAAGCGCTGGCGCTGCCGACGGACCAGGCGCAGCGGCTGGCGCTCCGCACCCAGCAGATCATCGCCCACGAGAGCGGCGTGGCGGACACCATCGACCCGATGGCGGGGAGCTACTTCGTCGAGTACCTGACGAACCAACTGGAGGAGCAGGCCCGGGCCTACATGCAGCAGATCGAGGATATGGGGGGATCGGTCCGGGCGATCGAGACTGGCTGGATCCAGGCACAGATTGCCGAGGCGAGCTGGCAATACCAGCGCAAGATCGACGAAAAACAGGAGATCATCGTCGGCGTAAACGAGTACACGGACGGTGGCGACGTTAGGCCCAGCATCTTTAGCGTTGACCGTCGGCTTGTGGACGAACAGCTCAAGCGGCTGGCCCACCACCGGGCGGCGCGGGACGGGGCGGCGGTCGCGACGACACTGGCGGCTTTGAAGTCGGCGGCCGAGGGCACGGATAACCTCCTTCCGCCGATCATGGACGCGGTGCGGGCGTACGCGACGCTCGGCGAAATCTGCGGGGCGATGCGCGAAGTCTTCGGCGAATACACCCCCCCGACGGTCATTTAGGCGTCCCTATTCAACGGCAAGTGGTCGGCGGAATGCCTCCGACCACGCGTCGAGAGATGGTTTCGCGGTGTAGTTAGTGTGAACGACGCCGAGACTGGCGAAGTTTCGCGTCACATCGCGCTTTCTGGCGTGAGCCCCAAACGGGCGTCTTCGACGTCGAAGTCGGCGTAGGTCAGGAGCACCACGAGTTTCGCCTGTACGCCATCGAGCAAGGTCGAAGAGTTCGCGAGGTTGGGGCAGCCTGCCGGTCCTCACCCGACGATGCACAAAAATCTATCTTCCAATACCTCGGACGCGGGTGGCGCCGTGCGAGTATCCCGCCTGGGAGTTACATCGGCGTAACAGCGCCGTCGATGCGGGTAGACTTGATGCCGGGGTTGCGTCCTCTCCGCGCCCGAACCCTGGAGTGACTGCATGAAGACTGACGACGACGGTGGCACCAGTTCCGACATTGAAGATAGACGCGGCCAAGGCTCCCGAGGCGGCGGACTCGGGGGGTTGCCGATTGGCAAGGGCGGGGCGGCGCTCAGCCTGCCCGTGCTCATCATCGTCGTGATCGTCAGCATCATCGGCGGAAAGTCGTTGGGCGGCGGTGGTGGTGGCGGCTTCGACATCGGGAACGTTTTCAATCAACTCCAGCCGGCGCCGTCGGCTGTGCCTGGCTCGAACAGGGTGCCGGCGCGGCCGACCCGCAGGCAGACGCAGTGAAGTTCGTTTCGTTCGTGCTGGACGACACGCAGAAGTTCTGGGCGGCGCAGATGGGCGCCGACTACCGTAAAGCGAAGCTCGTGCTTTACACGGATGGGGTTAATACCGGCGGCTGCGGGTCCGCAACCTCCGCCGCTGGCCCCTTCTACTGTCCGGGCGACGAGAAGGTGTATCTGGACCTCAGTTTCTTCGATGAGTTGGCGACGAAGTTCGGTGCTTCTGGCGACTTTGCCCAGGCGTATGTCATCGCGCACGAGTTGGGCCACCACATCCAAAAGGTCACCGGGGTGAACGACAAGGTCCGGCAACAGCAGGAAGCGAACCCGACCAAGGCGAACGAACTGTCGGTGCGATTGGAACTACAGGCGGATTGCTTCGCCGGAGTATGGGGATACAGCACCTACGACCGAGGCATTCTTGAATCTGGGGATCTCGAGGAAGGTCTCAACGCCGCTACGCGGGTGGGAGACGACTACATCCAGAAGAACCTCGGCAACGGCCAGATTCGCCCTGATCTGTTCACCCACGGGACGTCGGCCCAGCGGATGAAGTGGTTCAAAACAGGCTTCGATTCAGGCGACGCAGCCAAATGTGACACGTTCTCGGTATCGAACCCGTAGACGGACATCGCTTAGCTCGCCCGGCGGCTGGCGGCGGCCCGCTTGGCTGCGTACATGGCCGCGTCCGCGTGCCCGAGTAGCTGCTCGACGCGGCGGCCGTTTCTTGGGATCATCGCGAGACCGATGCTCGCCGTAATCCCGGCGAGCGCCGGCTCGCCGCGCACGGTCAGCCCCGCACAGGCGGCGGCGATGTCCATCGCGGTGCGTCGCGCCTGCTCGGACGATGCCCCCGGGAGGAGGGCCGCGAACTCGTCCCCACCAAGGCGAGCGGCAGAGCCCGGACGGCCCGCCAACGCGGTGACAAGCCTATCCGCAACGTCTATGAGGACCTGGTCTCCCGTCGCGTGGCCGAACGTGTCATTGACATTCTTGAATCCGTCGAGGTCCAACAGGAGAAGCGCCCCGGTCGGCTCAGTGGTGCGGAGGTATGCCGCGACTGTGTCCTCGAAGTAGCGGCGGTTCGCGAGACCGGTCAGCGAGTCATGGTTCGCAAGGTGAGCAAGCCGCTCTTCGAGTTCCTTGCGGTCGCTCATGTCGCGGGTCACCGTGGAGAGGAACGCGACGCCGCCATCCTCGCCACGGTGCGCGACCACCACCTGGGAAACCGGCCGCTGCCCGCCAGGCAGATGAGCGGTCGTCTCTCCGGACCATGCCCCTCCGCTGACGGCCGCCCGGACGGCACCGCGCCACTCCGAGAAGAGTTGGTCCATTCGGGTGCCGCGCAGGTCGTCGTCCGGGCCGAGGCCGAGGGCACGCCGTGCGGCGGCGTTCGCATAGAGGAGGGTGCCATCCTGGGCCGAGGTGCCGACAAAGTCCGTGGTGGCTTCCACGATTGCGGCGAGGTTCGCCCGCTCGAGTTGTGCTCGGGCGAGGCCATCTTCAGCCTGGCGCACGAAGCGCTGCTGGACACGCGTCACGCGGTAGACGAAGAGTGTGGGCAGGAGGAGGAGCGGCAGAAACCACGGGCGTGAGCCGGCGACGAGTGCGGCGAACGCCCCAGAGGCGAGGAGCACGCCCTCCTCTTCGATCTCGCCGCGGCGCCCATGCCACCAGCCGCGAAAGGGGAGGTGCCAAT
>JANXYE010000624.1 GCA_025350285.1 Chloroflexota bacterium | reverse complement strand
GGGAGCACCAGGCTGGCCCGGGGCACGACGACACCGGGCGCCCCCTCGTCCTCCGAAAGTCCTTCGAACATCCTGTCAGGGTGGGGCTCGGGGCGGGCTTGGGGAAGCACGTCACGCCTGCCTTCCGCCGCACGACGCTTTGGAGCAGCGTGCGGCGAAGTCGAGCCCGCGCCCACGGCCGCGCGGGCGGCTCAGGAACGGGGAGAGGATCCGGGGCGCCGTCAGATACGCGCACGCGCAGATCCGGCTCGCCCGCCAAGAACTCGGGGCGGTGCCCTGACCGCCGGAGCCTGCGCGCCGTAGCTACGGTGCGTGCTCCCAATCGAGCATCATCACGTCGATTTCGTCGCCAGGGTAGGCGGCGTCGAGGTTCTCCGGGATGACCGTCAGCGCGTTCGCCGCGCTCATCGAGGTGAGGATGCCGCTCCCCTGGGGGCCCGTGAGGTCGGCATGGTAACGTCCGTCTTCGCCCCGCGTGACGATGCAGCGGGCGTAAAAGCGGCGGCCATCGGCGTTGCGCACTTCATCACGGGTGATCGCTTTGATAACGGGGCGCTCCCAGTCGGACCGGCCGAGCATCGTAAAGATAGCCGGCCGGCCGAACAGTTCGAACGAGACCATCGAGCTGACGGGGTTCCCGGGCAGTCCGAGGTGCGGGATCTTGCGGCCGTCCGGGGCGTGGAACGCGCCGAAGGCGAGCGGTTTGCCCGGCCGCATGCGCACGGTCCAGAAATCGATAGCGCCCTCGCTGGCAAGCACGTCTTTCACGACGTCGAAGTCTCCGCGAGAGACACCCGCGCTGGTCACGATCATGTCCGCGTCGTAGCCCTCGTGGATCTTGCGGGTGAGGTCTTCGACCGTGTCGTGGGCAATGCCGAGGAGCCTGGGCACGCCGCCGAGCCGCCGCACCATCGCCGCGATGCCGTAGGCGTTTGAGTCGTAGATGCGGCCGGGTTTCAACGGTTCGCCGACCGCCGTTATCTCGTCGCCCGTGGAGAGGATCGCTACGACCGGACGGCGATAGACCAGCACATCCGCGACGCCAAGGCTCGAAAGCACTCCAATCTCAGAGGGGCGGACGACGCGGCCCGCGTGGAGGACGGGCGTGCCCTGGCGCACATCTTCGCCACGGTAGCGGATGTTCGCGCCAGCATCGGCCGCCTTCAGAACCATGACGCGGCCCGTCTTGACCGGCGCCTGGCCGGGTTCGCGGAGCGCCTCATCCGTCTCTTCGAAGGGGACAACGGCGTCGCTGCCGGGCGGCATGGGCGCGCCCGTCATGATCCGCACCGCCTCACCCGGGCCGATGGTAGTCTCCATGACGTAGCCAGCCGCGAGGTCGCCTGTGACCCGTAACTCTCGCGGCGCGGAATCGGTCGCGCCCTCAGTGTCGGCGAACCGCACGGCGTAACCGTCCATGGCCGTGTTGTCGAGCGGCGGGATGTCGAACGGGGCGACCACATCTTCGGCGAGCACCTGGCCGAGCGCCTCGAGGAGAGGGATGCGGACCGGTTCAAGCCGGTGGAAGAAGGAGAGGATGCGCTCCCGCGCCTCTTCGACGCTGATCATGGACGAGTCAGAGGACATGCGGCGCTTACCCACGGCAAGAGGATGAGCGGCCAGTTTACACGGGCGCGGCACTCAGGGTGCGTTTCCGAGTGGCCCGATGTTGTCACCAGACCAGAAGCGTTCGCCGCCAAGGGGCCAAGGGGCGAAGCACGAGAATTGAATCTTGGCCGCCAACCGCTGAGGTCCGGGTAGCAAGTGCGGGCCGATCCATTACCGCGCGTTCAGGCGAGCTTGACCGCGAGGCAGGTGGTCGTCTTTTGCACGCCGTGGACGCCCTGGACGCCGGTTATGGCGTTGCCGAGGTGGTCCAAATCGTCCGCTTCGATTTGCACCATGACGTCGTAAGGGCCGGTCACGGTGTCAACCGCCATCACCTTCGCGCCGTCGTACGTGAGTTCGCCTATGTGGGCGCCCACGGACTTCGCCTTACCGACTTCGGTTTCAATGAGCACGTAACCACGGACGGCCATGGGCCACCTCCGGCGGAAGAGTGAAGAGCATCGTGACGAGCGCGCGCCAGGGTGTCAATGTCCGGTAGACGGGAGGCGGGAGACGCGGACGACCGGCCTGAGGCCTAACAGGGTGTTGAAAAACTCCCTTGTCATAGATTCATAGCCCCGCGTACAGGTTCAGAAAAGCACGTTGAGTAATGTGTTATTGTCGAGTCGCGCGAAATAGAGGGCTTAAATCAACACCCTGCTAAGAACCCGCCTCGGGGAGGCTGTAGGTGAGGCTGAGCGAGCCCGTGGCGCCGGCCTGGACGGTGAGGGGAAGCGTGAGTTCGATGAAATGGATGAAGCAAAGTGCTTCTTCGCCTCCGCGGCAGTAATAGACCTCGCCGACAGCGGTGAGCGTCGTCGAACCGGCAGTGAGGGTGGCGGGGATGGAGACCGTCACAGACGGTTGGTCGCTGCTCCAGCTGGCCGTGGTCTGGCCGAGCGCGGCGGTGCTGGAGTCGGCCGCGAGCAGCGTGATCTTGCCGGGCGCCTGGCTGTTCAGGTGGTACCCGGCCGGCGAGGAGAACGTCACTGTGAGCTCGGTCTGGCCGGGCGCGACGGCCACGGCCGGAAGCGCGACCTGCGTTCGCCGCCCTGGGCCCGTGGCGGAGGCAGCGACGGACAGGTTCGAGAGAACGAGGCTCGAGACCTGGCCGGAGCCGGGGTCCACGACACGGACGACCTGGTTATTCGTGTCGGCAACATAGAGCTTTCCGGCCGCAACGCTGAGACCACCAGGTTCGTCGAAGCGGGCAGCCGTTCCGGCACCGTCGTTGCGGCCGCGATCGCCGCCAGCGAGGGTCGATGTCTTGCCGCTGGCGAGGTCGAGGATCTTCACCTTGTGGTTATACGTGTCGCTTATGTAGAGCTTGCCGCCGGCGACGGTGACCCCCTGCGGGTGCTGGAGTTTCGCCTTGAGCCCGGCGCCGTCCTCATCGCCGTAATCAAAGAGGCCCGTCCCGACGAGCGTCGTGACGTTCGCTTCCCCGCCGATTTCGAGGCGGCGGACGGCGCTTCCTTCGGGGTCCACCCAGAAGAGCGAGCGGCCGTCAGTGGTGATGCCGCTCGGCTGGGCGAGGGTGGCGATCGTGCGCCGGGCGCCATCGCTTACGCCTTCGCGGCTTGTGCCGGCAAAGACCGAGATGGCGTTGCTCGCGAGGTCCAATGCCCAGAGTTGGTGGACGCCGGCCATGCTGATGTAGAGGGTCTGGCCTACCGCGACGAGATCCCACGGCGATGAGAGCGCTGTTTGCACACCCTTCGCGTCACCCTTCGGGAGCTGTGTCAGCTGCTTCCCCGTGCCGGCGATGGTAGTGGTCGCGCCGCTGGCCAGGTCAATCGCGCGGACGGCGTGGTTGCGAGTGTCGGCGACGAAGAGCGTTTTGCCATCGGCGGAAAGCGCGAGCCCCTGCGGCTGGAGGAAGGCGGCCTCCGTTGGGGCGCCGTCAGCGAAGCCCTCCTTGCCGCTCCCATAGGCTTCGCTGAGGCGGCCGTCCAGCGAGGCGACGAGGACGCGGTTGTGGCCGGAGTCGGCGATGAAGAGGCGCTTGCCATCGGCGTCCGCCAGCACCTTGCCAGGGTATGAGAGGACCGTTGCCGCTGCACTTGAATCGAGCTTGAGCGGCACCGGCGTACGTGAAACCCGGCCCTTCGCATCGAATTCCTTGACGAGCGACGCGACGATCGGCTGAAAAAGCGGGTAGACCCCCTCGCCAGCGTGGCCGCCAACGAGGTTTCCAGCCGGGTCAATGAGGGTCACGGTTGGCCAGGCATTCGCGCTATAGGCCTGCCAGAAAACGAAGTCGGGATCGTTAACGACGGCGTGGTGGAGGCCGTAGCGCTTGATGGCCTCGCGGATACTGTCGTCGTCGTGTTCGGTGGCGTACTTGCCAGAGTGCACGCCGATGACGGTGAGAGCATCGCCGAACTCCGCTTCGAGCTTCTGCAGGTCCGGGATGATGTGCTGGCAGTTGATGCAGCCAAGCGTCCAGAAGTCGAGCAGGACGACTTTGCCCTTCAGTGATGCGACGGTGAGCGGCTTGTCCACGTTGAACCAGCCGAGATCGGCGGGGAAAGCGGGCGCGGCCTCCTTGCCTGCCCAGGACTTCTGGGCGGATGCGCCCGGGGTACCGTCGTTGCTCACGCTGGCTGTCTCCAGGCGGGCGGGACTGGCCGGGCCGCCTCCGCCGCACGCTGCGAGCAGGACGGCGCCGAGCAGGCACGTGATCGCCAGTAGGAGTGTAAAGCCTCGGCGAGGGGAGAAGGGGCGGCGCATCGCCTGATAGTACGGCGGGGTTGACGCCGAACGGTTACGGAGCCCTTACGGAGGATGGGGATACAGCGACGGGTTGACGCGAAGCAGCCAAGCCGCCAGGGCGGACGATTGCTTGTTCGGAGACAGAAGATTCGACGGTAATCCTGCAACCACTGCAAACCGTCGGATGAGTTCCGCAAGTTGCTCTCCCGCACGAGGGTCGTTCATCGCGCAGAGCCCGATGTCGGCCGCCAGCCTTCCGTACGAGCTTCCGACAACCGATGAATTGAATTGGATGACGTGGGGCAGCATGACACCGATCGCGAATCCATGCGTGATTCCAAAATGAGCCGTCAATGGATTTGCGAGGGCATGGGTTGCTCCCAGCATCGAGTTCTCGAT
>JANXYE010000559.1 GCA_025350285.1 Chloroflexota bacterium | reverse complement strand
CCGCTCGTTATCACTCGCGGCTATGAGGCATCGGTCGTTGGTCGGCCCACCTCACGCGGCAATCCTAGCCGCGACGGATACGGAGCGGCTTTTGCGACGCACGGGCTCCGGCGTCCCCGAAAAACCCATCCGTCAAAGGCTTGTATAGGGTAGGTGGGTATCCTATACTGAGATCGTGACCCCAGAAACCCGTTCTCAGGCCCTCCGCCGTCTGAAGATCATCAGCGGGCAGGTACAGGCGCTCCAGAAGCAGATCGAGGACGGCCGGTACTGCATGGAAGTGTTGGACCTGTCGCTCTCCATTCAGAAAGCGCTGCGAAGTCTGGATGGCGTGGTCATCGAAGGCCACCTCCGCACCCACGTCGTCCAGCAGATGACTGGGGGCGAGGAAGAACGCGCCATCAAGGAACTGGTGAAGCTCTATAAAGTCCAGGGGCCGGCCGACGGCTGACCCCGCCATCTCGAAAGGAACCCACCATGTCCCAAACGATCGAACTCGCCATCACCGGGATGACTTGCGACCACTGCGTCCACGCTGTCACCGAAGCCATCCAGGACGTCCCCGGGGTCGAGTCTGTGAAAGTGGACCTGGCCAGCAACGCGGCCCTCGTGACCGCGATGAACGCCGACATCGAAAAGATCCTCGCCGCCGTCGCGGAAGAGGGCTACACGGCGGCCGTTAAGTAGCGGCGACGGCGGAAGTACAGGAAGAGGTGGCCAGGATGGCCGAAAACAACTCCATCACACTCGACATAAATGGCATGACGTGCGCCTCATGCGTGCGGCGCGTCGAACGCGCGCTGGGCAAGGTCCCGGGCGTCGAGACGGCGAGCGTGAACTTCGCGGCGGAAACAGCCCGGGTGACGCTTGCCGCGCCCGTCGCTCCGGAGCAACTCATCGCGGCCGTGGAGAAGGCGGGATATCACGCCGCCCCATCCGCCCCGGCGACCGAGCGCGGCGCCGAGCGTGCCGATGCGACTCGCCGCACGCTCTGGACGTTGCTCGCCGGCTCCGTGCTCGCGATCCCCGTAATCGTCATCGCCATGGGTATGGACATCGCGAACATCGCGATCGCCGGCGACCATCGGCTCACTGGCTGGCTCTTGCTGGCGATGGCGACCCCGGTCCAGTTGGGGCTTGGCTGGCGCTTCTACCGCGGGGGCTTCATCAGCCTGCGGCACCTCAATCCAAATATGGACGTGCTGGTCGCCCTCGGCACGTCCGTCGCATTTGGCTTCAGCGCCTGGGTTGTCGCGGCGGACCGCCCAGAGCATATGTTTTTCGATGTAAGCGCGGCCGTGCTCGTGTTCATCACGCTGGGGAAGTACCTGGAAGAAACGTCGAAGGGACGTGCGTCTTCCGCTATCCGTGCGTTGTTGGGGCTGTCGGCCCAATCGGCGACGGTCATTCGAAAGGGAGTGGAGGTCGAAGTGCCACTCGACCAGGTCGCGTCGGGCGAATTGGTCGTGATCAGGCCGGGCCAGCGTGTGCCGGTCGATGGGGTGGTCCGCGAGGGACACAGCACCCTCGATGAGTCGATGCTCACGGGCGAATCGATCCCGGTCGAGCGCCGCATTGGTGACCACGTGATTGGCGGGACCGTGAACCAAAACGGTGTCATTCGTGTCGAAGCGACCGCCGTCGGCGCGGCCTCCGCGCTCTCCCAGATGGCGCGGCTGGTCGAAGAGGCGCAGGGCTCGAAGGCACCGATCCAGAAGCTTGTCGATAGCATTTCGGCGGTGTTCGTGCCGGTCGTCGTGGTCATTGCGGTGGCCGTCTTCCTTGGCTGGGGACTCATCGATGGGTCCTGGCTGAATGGCATGACCGCCGCGGTTGCGGTGCTGGTGGTCGCCTGCCCCTGTGCCCTCGGACTTGCCACGCCGACGGCGATTATGGTCGGTACCGGCATGGGAGCTGAGCGCGGCATCCTCATCCGAAACGCGGAAGTGCTCGAAGCTTCGCGGAAGCTTGATGTCGTCGTGCTCGACAAGACCGGCACACTCACCGAAGGCCGCCCCCGGGTTACGGAATCCATTCCGACGGGGACGATGAGCGAACGGGACCTGCTCACGCTCGTTGCCGCGGCGGAGTCCGGGAGCGAGCACCCACTGAGCCGGGCAATCGTCGATGCGGCGGTCGAGTCTGGGTACGAGCTCCCGGCCGCGACCGCCTTCACGGCGCTCACCGCGCGGGGCGTGGAGGCGACCGTTTCCGGCCGCGCCATCGTCGTCGGGAACCGCCGTCTCATCGATGAGCGCGCCCTGGCGGTCTCGGCGAACGCCGAGGAAGCGGTCGCCCGCCTCGAGTCCCTCGGCCGCACCGTCGTCCTCGCCGCCATCGACGGCCGCATCGAAGGGATCTTCGGGATCTTCGACGACGTGAAGCAGAACGCGCCGCGCGCCGTCGCGGCGCTCAAGCAAATCGGCCTGCGCGTCGTGATCATGACCGGCGACAACGAGCGTGCGGCGCGGGCGGTCGCGGCAAGCGTCGGCATCGACGAGGTCCACGCTGGCGCCCTGCCGGCGCAGAAGCTCGAATTGGTGCGCTCGCTCCAGGCCGAGGGTCTCCGTGTCGCGATGGTCGGCGACGGGGTGAACGACGCGCCGGCTCTCGCCGCGGCGGACGTTGGCATCGCGATGTCCACGGGCACCGATGTGGCGATGGAGGCCGGGGACATAACACTCTTGAACGGCGACGTGTCGAAGATCGCCGAGGCGATCGCCTTGAGCCGGTCAACGTTGGCGACGATTCGCCAGAACCTGATCTGGGCGTTCGGCTACAACGTCCTCGCAATCCCGGTAGCGGCGCTGGGACTGCTCAACCCGCTGATTGCGGGCGGCGCGATGGCCTTCAGTTCGGTGAGCGTGATGGCAAACAGCCTGCGTCTCCGCTCGAAGGCACGGCGGATGGCGGAAGCGAGCGGCAACACGTATGGCACCCCGCAGGAGGGCTTCGTCCGGGCGAACCGGGTGCCGCTGCTGGCGATGGGCGCCGCCGTCGTTGTGCTGGTTGTGCCGCTGATCGTGTTTTCGGCCATCGGCGACGGCGGGTCGCCGAACGCGGACCACGTTGGATCCGGGGCGCAGGCACCGGTTGGCGAGCGCGAGGTGCGCGTGGGGCTGGAGAACTGGCGCGTGGTCACGTCGCGCTCTTCGATTTCCGCCGGCGCCGTCACCTTTACGGCGGTCCATGACGAAGCGCACGCCCACGGCGACACCAGCGGTGGGCAGCTCCACGACCTGGTTCTCTTTCGCAAAGGGGCGGATGGGACGTTCGAAATGCTGGGGCGGACGCCTGAGCTGAAGCCCGGCGAGTCCGCGGCAGTGACTGTCACGCTGGAGCCGGGCGAGTACGAGCTTGAATGCAGCATCGTCGAGGAGGTTGGCGGGCGCACCGTTGTCCATGTCGCTGAAGGGATGCGGGCGGTGTTCAGGGTCGTGTAGGGCGGCTTTGGCCGCGGGGGTAGGGCCTCAGAAGGTGTACGAGGTGCCCACGGCATTGTGGACGTAGGCGTCGGGCATTGCCGCGGCGATGGCCATCTGCGGCTTGTAGCCAGTGCAGTGCCCAGGGACGATCACCATCGGCGAGAACGCCCGGAGGGCCTCGATGGTCGGCGCGATGATTGGTTCGAAGTACGGGCCGCTCATATGGAAGCCGCCGAGGATCCCATAAATCCTATCCACACCGGTAATCGCCTGGGCGTGACGGACGATGTTCACGATTCCGGAATGGCCACAGCCCGTCAGGACGACGAGGCCCTTGCCCCGCACGTTCGCTACGACGGCCTGGTCATCGAACAAGTGGGGCTCGGCCTCCCAGCGGCCATCTATGTCGCGTTCGAAGAAGGGGAAGCCAGTTTCGAACAGTGTCGTTCGCGCTACTTCGCCCGTTACAAGCAGGCTCCCGGCGAAGAGGAGGGACGGGTCGCGGCTCTCGACCAGTTCGAAGCCGGCACCTTCAATCGCGGAGCGCGACGGGGGCGGTAGCGCCGTCGCTGTCCCGCCCGGAGGATTCGCCCGGCGGCGGGTATAGGCGGCGGGGTGCAGGACGAAGGGCATCGAAACCGCCCCGAGCCGTTCGACAAGTCCCGCGATGCCGCCCGT
Organism: Chloroflexota bacterium; assembly: GCA_025350285.1. Lineage (GTDB taxonomy): Bacteria > Chloroflexota > Dehalococcoidia > Tepidiformales > Tepidiformaceae > JANXYE01. The sequence continues at coordinate 1,946 of JANXYE010000559.1, read as the reverse complement.
ATGGTCCATGTGGCCATGCGAGAGGACGACCGCTTCGATATCGGCCGGGTGAACCTGGAGCCGGTCCATGTTCTCGATCATCCCTCTGGGTGAAACACCCATGTCGAATAGGACCGTATGGGTCTCACCAGCCCGGGTTACGCGTACGAGCGCCGAAAATCCGTGTTCAGCGTGGAGCGTCGTGGCGACCTTCGGCGCATCGATAAACGGATTTTCCACCGCGGGTCCCCACGGCCGGCGGCGCACCTGTTCTTCGCCGGGAAGCAGAGCGTCGATCTGGTTATCGACGAGCGCGGTGATCTCAAGACCATCAACTTCGAGCAGAGAAACGGGCACGGGGCGCTCCTTTTGACCGGGATTGCCGGAATCGGCGATTCCATCGACGCTGGCCTCGTACGCACCTTCCCGGCTGCGCGCGATCGACCCGCAACGGCGTCCACAACGATACGCGCGGGAGGCCAGGAGCACGAGACGTGCGGCAGTCGGCCTTATTCCCGAGCCGGACGAGCCAGTCAGCCCGCTTAACGACGCGCGCACGCTGCCCTGCTAGACTTTGGCCATGAAGCGTGCTCCTTCTCGAACCGTCCGCGCGGGCTCCGTCACCATCGGTGGCGGCCACCCGATCGTCGTCCAGTCCATGTGCGCGACGCGCACGCAGGACATCGAAGCCACCGTTGCCCAGACGAAGATGCTGCATGAGGCGGGCGCCGGCCTCGTCCGCATCGCCGTCGATAACGTGGCGGATGTCGATTGCCTGGCCGAGATCCGGGGACGCGTCCCGGAGGCGAACCTCGTCGTAGACCTGCAGGAAAATTACCGGCTGGTCGAACGGGTGGCGCCGCATGTTAACAAGGTGCGCTACAACCCGGGCCACCTCTACCACCACGAGAAGCAGAAGACGATTCGCGAAAAGGTCGCCTTCATCGTCGAGCACACGGCGAAGAACGACTGCGCGATGCGGATCGGCGTGAACTGCGGCTCGGTTGACCCGGCGATGGCGGAGAAGTTCGAAGGCGCGGATGGCCCGGGCCTAGACGGCGTGACCGCGATGGTAGAGAGCGCCCTCGAGCACTGCCGGATCCTCGACGACCTCGGGTTCACCCGCTACGTCGTCTCGATGAAGGACAGCGACCCGCGCAAGGTAATCGAGGGCAACCAGCGCTTCGCGGCCGCGCGGCCGGACGTGCCGCTGCACCTCGGAGTGACCGAGGCCGGGATGCTGCCCGATGGCGCCATCAAGACGCGCATCGCCTTCGAACAGCTGCTCTCCAAGGGCGTGGGAGACACGCTGCGCGTGTCCCTGACGCTGCCGTTCGCCGAGAAGTGGCGCGAAGTCGAAGTCGGCAACCAGATCATCACGGACATCGAGGCTGGGCGATACAGGTCCGTGCCGGTGTTCCAGGATCACGGGCTGAACATCATCAGCTGCCCGAGTTGTAGCCGCGTCGAAAACGAGGCGTTCGTAGACCTCGCCTTCAAGGTGAAGGAGATGGCGCAGTACGCGAAGGACTACGACATAACGATCGCGGTGATGGGCTGCCGGGTGAACGGGCCGGGCGAGACGGACGACGCGGACCTCGGCCTCTGGTGCGGCCCGGCGTTCGTGAACCTGAAGAAGGGCCCAATCGATGTGGGGGCGTTCAAGTACGATGAGGTGCTGGGTCGTCTGAGGGTGGAGATGGACGCGTTGATCGCCGCGAAGGGCCCAGTCCCGGCCCGGTAAAGCCGCCTAACGCTCTGGTGGCCAAACGCCCGCTCCCGCTCGACTATCAAAGCGAGAGGAGTTGAACCATGTCATTTCTGAAGAAGCTCAAGGACGTCACGGGCGACCTCGCTGAGGGGACGAAGCGCGGGGCGCAGCGTGGAAAGCTTGAACTCGAGGTTCGGCGCGTCGAAGGGAAAATCGGCGACGAGAAGAACGCCCTCGGACTCACTCTGTTCCCGCT
>JANXYE010000538.1 GCA_025350285.1 Chloroflexota bacterium | reverse complement strand
GGCCGCGGTGGATGGCCGGCCAGTCGTCGTGGTTGGCGACGACTTCACGATCCGGGGCGGCTCGGCGGACGCGACGATCCGGGAGAAGCCGTTGATGGCCGAGCGGATGGCGCACGATCTCCGGCTCCCAATCATCCGGATTATCGAGGGGTCTGGCGGTGGCGGCTCCGTGAAAACGATCGAGACCACGGGCAGGGCGAATCTGCCGGGCGGCGTGGGCGGGACGATGGGCAACCACTACATGCTCAACAACCTGAGCATTGTTCCGGTGGTGGCACTGGGCCTCGGGTCGGTCGCGGGGTTGGGAGCGGCGCGGCTGGCGGCCAGCCATTACTCGGTGATGACGAAGGAAACCTCGGCCATGTTCGTGGCGGGGCCACCGCTTGTGGAGCACATCGGTGAGAAGCTGAGCAAACGCGAACTCGGGGGCTGGGAGATCCAGCTTCGCGCCGGGGGCGTCGATGACGCGGTGGAGAACGAGGAGGAAGCGTTCGCGGCGGCGCGGAGGTTCCTCTCCTACTTGCCCGCTTCGGTGTACGAAGTGGCAACGCGCGGGCCAGTCTCGGAAGGGGCCGATGTGGACCAGGAGCCGCTCTTTCGGGCGATCCCGCGCGAGACCCGGCGCGTGTACAAGATGCGGCCAATCGTCGAGCGGGTCGTCGATGCGGGATCGTTCTTCGAATTTGGGCGGCACTACGGACGGTCGATGATCACGGGGTTCGCGCGGGTCGCGGGGTTGCCGGTAGCCGTGATGGCGAGCGACCCGTACGTGCTGGCGGGGGCATGGACGGCGGACGCCTGCCAGAAGATCACGCGCTTCGTGGACATGGCGGAGACGTTCCATATGCCGGTGGTCTACTTCTCCGATTGCCCGGGCTTCCACATCGGGCTCGAAGCGGAGCGGACGGGGACGATCCGGTTTGGCGTGCGGGCGATGGCGGCGATTGATTCGACGACCGTGCCGTGGTGCACCTTCATCGTGCGCAACGCCTTCGGTGTGGCCGGAGGGGCGCACACGCCCGCCGGGCGGTTCGCCGTGCGCTATGCATGGCTGTCCGCCCGCTGGGGCTCGCTACCGCTGGAAGGCGGAATCGAAGCCGCCTACCGGGCGGACATCGAGGCGGCGGCGGACCCGGCGGCGAAGCGGGTTGAGATCGAGGGACGGTTGCGGCAACTGCGCTCGCCGTTCCGCACGGCCGAAGCGTTCTGGGTGGAGGAAATCATCGACCCGCGCGAAACGCGCCGGCTCCTGGTGGAGTTCGCGCGGCTGGCGGAGCCGCTGAGGACCCCGGGGCCAAGCAGGTTCCCGATGCGGCCCTGAACCGGCTGATGCTGAGCCGGGGCTGAACAACCGGCCATCGGACGCCGTAAGTAACAGGGAGCAGATGGATGTGGGCCGGCTTGCGCGATCAACTCGTTAAGCTCGCATACCTTGGGCCGCCGGGGCCGGATCCATCTGCTATACTCGGAGCACTGGGGCGGCCCCGCCGCTAACGGAGTGTCCTATTGTATTCACGTTGGCTTCGCAACAGCTTCATCTACCTGCTCATCCTCGTCGCGGTGATCGCGATCGTCTTCGCGTTCTTCTCGGGCGGTGAGGATCACAAGAACGTCGCCTTCGGAACGGTAGTCACCGACGCCAAGGCCGGTCTCGTGCAGAAGGTCGATATCAACGGCAAAGACCTGACCGTCACCTACTACGAAAAAGGGCCCAACGGTAAGCCCCTGGTCCAGAGTTCCAAAGTTGGAAGCACGACCCAGGTGGACAAGATCTTCCTGGATGAGAAGGTGCCTCTCAAGTCGGCCGGCCAGGGCAACGCTGGCGTGGACCTCGAGTACAAAGACAGCGGCGGCTTCGGGACGTGGCTTTCGCTGCTCCTCAACCTATTGCCGTTCCTGCTCTTTGGTCTCTTCCTGCTGCTTATCATGCGCCAGGCGCAGGGCTCGAACTCACAGGCTATGAGCTTCGGTAAGAGGCGTGCGCGGCTCTTACCGAAGCTCATGGCCTGCGAGTTTGAGCCCTGCGCCTGGCGCATGATAAGTAGCAGGAACAGACCGAAGAGCAGGAATGGCAACAGGTTGAGGAGCAGCGAAAGCCACGTCCCGAAGCCCCCGCTCTCCTTGTACTCGAGGTCCACGCCAGCGTTGCCCTGGCCGGCCGACTTGAGGGGCACCTTCTCATCCAGGAAGATCTTGTCTACCTGGGTGGTGCTGCCGACCTTCGAACTCTGGACGATCGGCTTGCCGTTCGGCCCTTTTTCGTAGTAGGTGACGGTCAAGTTTTTGCCGTTGATCTCAACTTTCTGAAC
>JANXYE010000523.1 GCA_025350285.1 Chloroflexota bacterium | reverse complement strand
GCCAATGCGCCGCACCGACTCTGCGTCCCGAATCGTGAGCAGCCCTCCGATCGGCGTGCCCTGCTCCTGGATGAAGTCCACGGATGTAACGCGGGAGGGGGTAGCCATCGAGTTCGGCGCGCTGCTGGTCGGTGCAGAACGCTTCGAGCTTGCCAATCGTGACCGGCGGCTCGCTATGGCCGTCGGCGCGGATGGCGAAGCCGACGACGCAGGCTCCCTCGCAGAGCTTCTCCTGGGGACAGAGACGGCCGCACATCTCCGGCAGGTTGCTGGTCTCGCGAAACTTGTTGGCGGCCAGATGGATATCGCCGATTTCGAGGAAGGCGAAGGCGCCCGGGATGTCGTTTTGCACCGGGCACGCTTCCTGGCAGGGCGCGGAGGGGCACTGGATGCAGCGCGAGGCCTCGACCATGGCGGCGTTAAGGTCGAAGCCGAGGTAAGTCTCGTCGAAGTTCTTGACGCGGTCTTCGGCCTTCTGCTTGGGTACGGGCTGGACGGAGACATCGAGGCGGCGATGAACGATGTGGGTCATGGTTTCCCCGAAACGGGCCGGTTAAGGACAGCCCGTGGCGCTGTTGGTACGTAACTGGAGATCGTAGCGGGCCGGGGCGGGGGGTTCAATGCGGAGTGCCGGAGGGGGTGGGCGTCATTATTTCGTGTGTCGCAGACCGGCGACCTCCAGGACCACGGTTCTTGAGTTCTCACGTGAAGCTGGACGGATGGTCCACGCAAAGCTTTGACGGCCACCCGTGGCGGACTGCCGGAGGCGCCGGGAGTGTCACGTGCCGGCCGGCGGGAAGTTCACGTAAACGGGCCGCAAAACCTGGGGCATAGGACAGTAAATTAGGCATAGTCCCTATTGACGGCCAGCCCCGGGGGGGATTGTCCGCAGGCGAGCGCGAAAGGAGCAAACGTCATGCCAGCACATCGGCTGGGCCAAACATCTTCCCCCGTGGATGCCGTCCGCACGGCCATCGCAACCAACGACGGCAGCCGACCACGGAGAGTTGGACCACTTGCGACGGTCGCAGTCGCTGTCGTCGTGGTGCTCGGAGCATGGATCGTTGGATCGAACTCGCCGGCGCGCGCCGACTGGGTTAGGGGCGCGACGTACAATGTCACATGGCAAGTGTCGAAGCTGGACTGCGTATCCGGCCCGTGGTGCTTCTTCTACAGCGGGCAGGTCCACACTCAGGATAAGATGCAGGATGTCGCAACCTACTATGGGTATTGCCCTGGATGTGATCCGATGCTCCACGACGTGCAGGTGACCTTCAGAGCGCTGGACAACTTCACCGGCGCTTCCTGGGCGATGGGGTACGATCCTTCTGTTGTAACCGTGGGTTCAATGTACGGATATATGGCTTCTTGGCCATATCTTCCACCCGGATACTCCCTGATCAGTTGTTCCTTCATTGGTCCGCCTAGTTCTATCCCACAGGAGTGCTTTTGGGGTAGGCCGGACTGGCTTACGAACTACGGCAACAACGCTCGGCTCTGGCAACGTATCGCGTTGAGCGATGGCTGGAACAATACGACCGGAAGCGTTTCGTTTGACTACGGGTGGTGGTAATCATGACACGCAGATCGACAGCGACCCTCGTCGGAACCGCTCTTCTGACGGTACTCTTCGCCATTGGGCTGGGTGGCTACTTCGTTTTCCGGGATAGTAGCGCGTCTGGCCAGACACGCGGAAGCGCACTCGCGGACGCTCTTCCCACCCCGGGTGATCTGACGGACGCGGCTGCCACCGTGAATGGCCAGCCGATTCCGAAATTTCAGTTCGACACGAGCGTGGCGCTCGCGGAAGGGGTAGGGAAGGGCCTGGCCCTGGGTGGCAACCCCGCGCCTGCGCCAAGCAAGTCAGAGATACTTCAGGGCATCATCGACGCCGAACTGAAATTTCAAGAAGCACGCCGGCTGGGAATTACCGCGTCGAACTCCGAAGTGGATGCCGCGGTCGCACAGTCTCGCAAGGGGCTCGAAGACCCCGCGAACTCGAATGCACGAGAGTTCCTCGAAGCGTATCTCGCCAAAACGGGGCAGGCATACGATGAATATTGGAAGGATGTCCGCTTTCGCGAAGTCGTCCGAAAGAATCTTGTCATCGCTAAGTTCAACGACTCGCTGCGGCTGCCAGGAGCCGATCCGCGAACGGCCGAGCGAGCGCTGAGCGACAAGTTGGCTACACTCCGGTCTCAAGCGGACATAAAGATTCTCGTCGCTCTGGATTAGCCGGCGGGTGGACACCTCGAATCAGCCTGAAGCTTGGAACTCGCGGTCCGCGCGTTTGCCGCGATAGACGCGCATGTCGATGGCGCGCGTTACCCGCGGCGTCAGGCGGAAGAGGAGGCGCGGTTCGGTCTGCATGTTCGCGAAGAATTTATCGACCGCTTCAGCGTTCGCGGGGTCGCGCCGGCCGACGTATTTTTCCGCCAGTTCGCGCGAAATCGGCCAGATGTCGAAGGCGGGGCGTTCGAACGGCTCGCAGAGGCCATCGAATTCAACGTGGCCGGTGAACGGCGGGCCGGCTTCGACGCAGAGCGAGGCACGGCCATCGTGGAGCAATTGCTTGCACCAGACGCGCGAGTAGGTGCCCATCAGCCAGACTTCGCCCTTGCGCAGGCCGAACTCGTTGCGTTCATCACCGGGTTTCCAGAGCCACCAGATGGGGACGGTGTAGGGCGTGCCGTCGCGGCGCAGGGTCGCGATGACGCCGTTGTTTGCGTCCTGGAGGAACAGGTCGAAGTCGTCCGGCTTCATGCGGGGCACTGGTACTCCTCCGTTAGGTCAGGGGGTTGGGGGCTCGGCTTCGGGCTGCTGGCGGGCTTCCCATTCGGTCCGCAGCACGCCCATGAGGACTTCGTCTTCGTAACGGTTGTCCGTCCATCTGTGCTGGCGCAGGCGGCCCTCTTCGATGAACCCGCAGGCCCTGTAACAGCGCTGGGCGCGCTCGTTCGTTTCGGATGTACCCAGCCATACGCGGCGCATGTTTCGCAGGCGGAAGGCGTACTTGAGGAGCTGCTCGACGGCATCCCGGCCATATCCCCGCCCCCAGTAATCCTTGTCGCCGATGGAGATGCCCAGTTGACAGGTCTGCCCTGCCGGATCGAAGCGCTGGAGCGTGCACTGGCCAATGAAGCGCTGGCCAGCGTCGATTGCGAACCAGACGTCATGCTCTTGCTTCAAGCTCTCCTGGTAGTGGGCCTGCACCTGGGGAAGCGAAAGCGGCCGGGGCAGCGCCCCACCGGCGAGGACTTGTGTCTCCACGTCGTTGAGGAACTCAACGTACCGTTCCAGGTCATCGGGCCGCACGGCGCGGAGGAGAACCTTGTCGCCCTTGAGCATGCTCAAGCTGTACAGAGCGGCGAGGTCGTAGTCAAGGCAGGTCCGAAGGCCGAGTTCCGAGTTCCGAGTTGAAAATCAGCCGAGTTCGTACCGCGGAGGCTCGGTCCATTCGCCCGTCGGCGGGTTCTCCTGGGCGCGGACTTCGGCGCGGCGTTGTTCGGCTTCGGCCTTCTTCGCCCGCTTCAGCAGGAACTCGCGCTCGCGTCCGTGCTCGATGTCGCGCTGGATGCGGGCGGCGTTGGGCTTGCGCGGCTTGCCGGCGTAGACCGTCAGGCGGCCCTCCGCTTCGAGTTGGGCGAGGTGCACGCGGACGTTGTTGTCGGCCGCGCGGCGCAGGCGCTTGTCGATGTCCGGGTACATCTGGAGCATGATGTCCCAACTGCTCCA
>JANXYE010000497.1 GCA_025350285.1 Chloroflexota bacterium | reverse complement strand
CTTTTCGGCGATTGTGGGCAAGGTGGATCCTCAGCGATCAAGATTCGGCGATGCTACCGGGCGGGAGCCCACACCGGAAGGGCAGTATGTGGCCGCAGTCGTCGAGCGCGGCACCGGCCCTACCGCGCACAGCTACCAGATCCCCAGAGCCATCCGCACGTCTTCGCTGGCCATCGTCCGCGGATCCCAGGGCGGGTTCCAGACGATCTGCACATCGACGTCTTTGACCACCGGGAACTCTTTCATCTTCGCGTAGACTTCGCCGCGGATGATCGGCCCGAGCGGGCAGCCGGGGCTCGTGAGCGTCATCGTTACGACGACGATGCCGTCTTCTAGCACGATGTCGTACACCAGCCCAAGTTCAACGATGCTCATGTTGATCTCGGGGTCTTTGACTTCCGAAAGCCTTTCGCGCATTTCTTCGTAGGTCGGGATAGTCGCGGTTGCGGTGCTCATAATGTCTCCTGCGTGTCTTGTTTTGTGTTTACAGTAGCTGGATTGAGGCCCTCGTGCAGGACATTCCAGCAGAGAAGCGCGCATTTCACGCGCACGGGGAACTTTGAGACGCCCTGAAGGGCCTCCAGGTCGCCTAATTCGGCCGGCGGCTCCTTGGCTTCGAGGAGCATGGCGCGGACTTGCCGCTGCACATCGTTCGCCTCGGCCACGCTCCGGCCCTTGACCCGCTCCGTCAGCATCGACGCGCTCGCCTGGCTAATGGAACAACCCTGCCCGCCAAACGCGATATCGCCGATAACCCCGTCGTCGAGGCGCAGGTCGAGGATGATCTCGTCGCCGCAGGTTGGGTTCAGGCCCTCCGCGTGGCGGTTGCCACCAGCCAACGCCCCGCGATTCCGCGGGCGCCGGTAGTGGTCGAGGATCACCTCGCGAAAGAGGTCGTCAAACACGGGGTCCGGTGCTCTGCTCATTCAGCAAACACCTTGATCGTCTGCTTCAGGGCGTCGATGAGCGCATCGACCTCCCGCTCCTCGTTGTAGATGTAGAAGCTGGCCCGGTTCGTGGCCGGGACCCCGAGGCGGCGCATCAACAGCTGGGCGCAGTGATGGCCGGCCCGGATGGCCACACCGTAGCCATCAAGGATGGTGCTGACATCGTGCGGATGGATGCCGTCCAGAGCGAAACTTACCGCCCCGCCGCGGTCGTCCACGTCCGCCGGGCCGTGAATCGTGAGTCCGTCGATCCGGTGCAGGGCATCCATCGCATAGGCCGTGATCGTCTTTTCGTGCTCACGAACCCGGTCCATACCAATTTCCGCCAGATAGTCCAGGGCCGCGGCGAATGCGATCACGTCCGCGATGTTCGGCGTCCCGGCTTCGAACTTGTAGGGCACGTCGGCCCACGTCGATCCCTCCTCTTTGACGACCGAGATCATGTCGCCGCCGCCGAGGAACGGGTCCATCGATTCGAGCAGCCCATCCCGCGCCCAGAGCACGCCCACCCCGGTCGGCCCGAGCATCTTATGCGCTGAAAAGGCGAGGAAATCGGCGCCGAGGTTGGCCACGTCGATCGGCATGTGGGGCGCGCTCTGTGCCGCATCGACGAGCAGGAGCGCACCGGCCGCGTGGGCCACCTCCGCGACCTCCGTCACAGGGTTGATGGTCCCGAGGACGTTGGAGGCGTGGACGACGCTTACGAGCCGGGTCCGCGGCCCGACCAGTTCCCGAACGCTCGCCATTTCCAGGTAGCCGTCGTCCGTGATTGTCGCGAACCGCAGGCGCACGCCGTTTCGCCGCGCGAGCAGTTGCCAGGGCACGATGTTCGAGTGGTGTTCCATCTCCGTGAGGACGACCTCGTCGCCTTCGCGCAGGTTCGCGTCGCCCCAGGCGCGGGCCACCAGGTTAATCGCCTCAGTCGTGTTTCGCGTGAACACGATCTGGCGCTCGTCGGCGGCGCCGATGTGGCGGGCGACCTTGGCCCGCACGGCCTCGTACTGCTCCGTCGCTTCGACCGCCAGCGTGTGGATGCCGCGGTGGATGTTCGAGTTGCTGTGTTCGTAATAGTGGACGAGCGCGTCGATCACCTGGCGCGGCTTCTGCGTCGTCGCCGCGTTGTCGAGGTAGACGAGCGGATGCCCGTTGACCTCGCGCGAGAGGATCGGGAAGTCCCGCCGGATAGCGCTCGTGTCGAGCGGGGAATGTGCTTGTTGCTTCATGAGACTCTCTGCCTCTCCGCGATCCGTTTCGCTTGTGCACTCGGAACTCGGAACTCGGCCCTCGGAACTCGTGCGTTATCCCAGCTTGGCGTCGAGGACGGCCGCAAGTTCGTCTCGCAGGGCTTCGTCCGGGACGCGGTCCAGCACCTGCCCGAGAAACGCCCGCACGAGCAGGGCCTCCGCCTCGTGGTGGCGCAGGCCGCGTGTCTGGAGGTAGTAGAGTTGCTCCTGATCGACCGGCCCGGCGGTCGCGCCGTGGCTGCAGCGGATGATGTCGCTGGTGAGGATCTCCAGCACCGGGTCGCTGTCCGCCTTCGCCGTGTCGCTCAGGAGGAGGTTACGGTTCTGCTGGTTGGCGTCCGCGTTTTTCGCCCCAACGCCCACGCGCGTCAGCCCGTAGTAGGCCGCCCGCGAGTGGCCCGTGAGCGCCGCCTTGAAGAGCAGGTCGCTCCTCGTATCGGGGCCGATGTGGTCCTGCAGGGTGTAGAAGTCGATGTGCTGGGCGTCCGTGCCCATCGCCAGCGCGTACAGTTCGCTCGAAGAACCGCGAGCCGTCAGTGACGATTCGATGTGTGATTTCACGACACTCCCGCCCGTGACGACGCTCAGCCCGACGAACGCGGAATCACGCTCGGGAACCATCCGCTGTTCGCCGAAGACGCGCGTGTTCGCGCCCCAGCGGTGAATGGCGGTGTAGCGGACAGTGCTGCCCGGGCCGGGAAGCACTTCGACCGCCGGGAAGACGAGCATGTCCTCGTCGCTCGAACGGTAGTCCTCGATCACATCGATGCGGCTGTTCGCGCCGGTGACGATAAGTGTGTGCGGCGCGGCGAACTGCTTCGCGGTCGAGAAGTTGCGTGTGATGCGCAGCGGCTGTTTCGGCTCTTCGTTGGGCGCGATATCGACGAGCACGCCGCCGCTGAGGAAGGCGTAGTGGTAGGCGGCGAACCGGTTTGCCGTCGGTTGCACGGCCGAGCCAAGGCGTCTGTCGATGAGATCCCGCTGCTTTGCGTCCTTCGCCGCCTCGAACGTCGAAACGGTCACGCCCGCCTGGGCGCCACCGCTCACTTCGACCTGGCGGCTTTCTGGCAGGGCTGGCGCGTAGCCATCGAGCGCGAAGCGGCGGAGAGGGTAGTACTTCCACGGCCGTTCCGCGTAGGAGTCCGGCCACGCTTTCACGGTGGAGACGGCGGCCGCCTCGGCGCGCAGCGCGGCCGTTGTCGGCGAGTCGCCGAGCCGTTCGCCCAGCGCCCGGCTGGCGGCGATAGAGAATGCGACGGGAGCGTCGATGGTTGTGGGCATTTCTTAGTCCTTCAGTGTTCCTGGGAGCGTCGCACGTAGCTACTAGCTATTAGCTGCTAGCTATTAGCTTCTAAGCGGACTTCGGCGGCACGCGGCGCGATGAGCACCGAACGGAGATCAAGACCGAACTAGAAGCTAATAGCTAACAGCTAAAAGCCAACGGCTATCCAACCGCCCCTTCCATCTGCAGTTCGATGAGCCTGTTCAGTTCGACCGCGTACTCCATCGGGAGTTCCTTCACGATCGGCTCAACGAAGCCGTTGACGATCATCTTGGCGGCGGCGTCTTCGCTCATACCGCGGCTCATCAAGTAGAAGAGCTGGTCCTCGCCCAGCTTCGAGACGTACGCCTCGTGCTGGATCGAGACGTTCGACTCGTCGATCTCCATCGTCGGGTAGGTGTCCGAGCGGGACGTCTCGTCCAGTAGCAGGGCATCGCAGCGCACCGTGGACTTCACGTTCTCGCAGCCCTCGTGGACTTTCAAAAGGCCGCGGAAACTGGTCCGTCCGCCGTCCTTGCTCAACGACTTCGAGATGATGGTCGAGGTGGTGTTGGGCGCCGCGTGGACGATTTTGCCGCCCGCGTCCTGGTGCTGCCCGGCGCCGGCGAACGCGAGCGAGAGGATCTCGCC
>JANXYE010000493.1 GCA_025350285.1 Chloroflexota bacterium | reverse complement strand
GCGCGAATCTCATTGCCTGGCCGGGAGTTGATGAATCGCCCCTGGCGGGCTTCAGCGGGGCGAGCACCAGCGTCGCCGCGGTCTATTCGTGGGATGCCGCGACAGGAACGTGGAATGTGTTCGGGCCTGACCTGCCCGAGTACGTCAACACCTTGCGCTCCGTGCGTCGTGGCGGGGCGTACTGGGTGATTGCACGTGACGCGGCCCAGATCGCTTTTGACTGAGCCGACCACCGGGGACGCTGAGCAGGCACACTTGAGGACATGAAGAAACGCCCCGGCCAATTGGCCGGGGCGTTTGCGTTTTCAGGTGAGCTAGCTATCAGAGCCGAAGCTTGCCGTGTGACGGCTGGCGGCGGCGTTGACGCTGGGGCAGAGCCGCTTCTTCGGCCGCCAGATCAACCGGCGGACTGGTGAGCACTTCGTGTACGTACCCGCACATGATGCAGCTGCCGTACGTGCCGTGCCAATCGCGTTCTACGATAATCGAACCCCGGCACTTGGGGCATGACTTGGGCGGGGCTTCCTGCAAAGCCGGCATAGACGATTCCCTCCTCCAGTCGATGAACTGGTCGTTCCCTCTGTTAATGTTCCCGGGTTACGTTCGAGGCCGCTGGCGGGCCGGCGGTGGTTCGAACGGTGATGGAGGCGGCGCGTGGCGCTGACGCGGAAAACCAGGCCCCGGTGGACCGGGACGGAACAGCGCGGGATGCGCAATCCAGTGTTGTGGTTCTTGCCGGGGGCGCGACGGCCCGTCTCCGGGGCCATCTCCTGACGCTAACAATTTTGTAACAAAGGTGTCAATCCCCTATTTGAGGAATCCACCACTATTTTACCGACCGATACGCTCCATCTATTTCTCGCAGTGGGCGTATTCGATATATCGTCCGCTCAATGCGCCCGCTCTGAAGGTCAGAAACTGAGCTCAAGCGAGATATCGAGGGCACCGGCGCTGTGCGTGAGCGCGCCCGCGCTGATGGCATCGACGCCGGTCTCCGCGATGGCGCGGACAGAGGCGAGGGTGACCCCGCCGCTGGCTTCGAGCTTCGCTCTGCCGGCCGTTCGCTGAACAGCTTCCGCCATCTCAGCGAGCGCCATATTGTCGAGCAGTACCCATTCAGGGCTGGCGGCGAGGGCCGCTTCGAGCTGATCCAGGCTGTCGATTTCGACCTCGACGGGAATGCCGGGGGTGCGGGCGCGAATGGCCAAGACCCCCTCCGCCAGGCTGCGGCCCTCGCGCGCAAGGGCTTCGCGGTGGTTGTCTTTGATCATCGCCATGAGGGCGAGGTCGCGGCGGTGGTTCGTGCCACCTCCGCAACGGATGGCGTACTTCTCCAGGTCGCGGAGGCCCGGGGTCGTCTTTCGCGTATCGAGGACCACCGCGCGCGTGCCGGCGACGGCATCGACGAACGCGCGGGTGAGCGTTGCCGTGGCGCTGAGACGCTGGAGGTAATTGAGGGCGACGCGCTCCGCCTGAAGAAGCGCGCGGACGGGGCCTTCAACGACGGCGATGCGGTCGCCCGGGGCGAATCGCTCGCCTTCAGCGAGTTGTTCTGGCCAATCGCACGAGGCCAGGTGTCCGAAACAGGCGCGGGCCACCGGCAGGCCAGCGAGGATCCCGCGTTCCCTCGCGAGCAGAACCGCGCGGCCGCGGAGGCCGGCCTCGACGGTGGCGAGGGTAGTGGCGTCTTCGGCGGCACGGTCCTCGGCGAGGCCGAGCGCGGCGAAGTAGGCCCAATCGGGGGTAACGTCAGGCATGACGGAACACCTGTCTCCGCTTCCAGTGGAGGTCGTCGGTGGCTGGGAAGTCGGAGCGAAAGTGCCCGCCGCGGGACTCCTCACGGCGGAGGGCGGCTTCGAGCATGAGGCCGGCGACGAGGGACATCTGCTGGGTCTCTTCGCCGCCGCGGATCGACGCTGAGGCGGCTGAGGCGGCCAGGGGGGCAGGGTGGCGCAGCCGGGAGAGGCCGCTCGCCAATCCGGCGCCCGTGCGTTCAATCCCGTCGCACTCCCACATCAGCGCTTGGATGGCGTCGCGCCCGGCAACGGGCGTCGGGGAAGGCGACACGGAGAGCGCGTCAGGCGCGGCGGGCGCCGCCGACCGTTCGCCGGTGGCGAGGTGCTCCACCACGCGTTTGCCGAAGACGACGGTCTCCATCAGCGAGTTGGAGGCGAGCCGGTTGGCGCCGTGAACGCCCGTGCAGGCGACCTCGCCGCAAGCGTAGAGTCCGGGCACCGTGGTCCGTCCGTGAACGTCGGTGCGGACGCCGCCCATGAAGTAATGGGCCGCCGGCGCAACGGGGATGGGCGTGGTGCGCATATCGATACCGACTGAGGCACAGTAGGCATAGATCCCCGGGAAGCGGATGGCCAGGTTCACATTGTGGAGGCTCGAACAGTCGAGGACGACGGAATCGGAACCCTCAGCGCGCATCTCGGAGACGATGGCGCGGGCGACGATGTCGCGGGCCGCGAGGTCCTGTTGCTGCGGGGAGTAGCGGGCCATAAACGCTTCGCCCGAGCGGTTGCGGAGGACCGCGCCTTCGCCCCGGACGGCCTCGCTGATGAGAAAGGGCGGAGAGCCGGACAGGCGCAAGGCCGTCGGGTGGAATTGGTAGAACTCAAGGTCAGCGACTTCCGCCCCGGCTTCGAAGGCGAGAGCGATGCCGTCGCCGGTCGCGACATCCGGGTTCGTCGTGTGGGAGAAGAGCTGCCCGGCGCCACCCGTCGCGAGGCCGACGGCCGGGGCGCGGTACGACTCGCGGGCGCCAGTGCGGACATCGACCGCCTCGACGCCGGCCACGCCCGTACCGTTGACGAGGAGCCTGGTGGCGAGGCTGTAGTCGAGGATGGTAATCGCCGCCTGGCGGGCTGACCCGGCGAGGGCGGTTTCGATCGCGGCGCCTGTGCGGTCTCCGCCGGCGTGGAGGATACGGGGTCGAGAGTGAGCGGCTTCACGGCCGAGTGCGACCTGGCCTTCGAGCGAATCGAAGGCGACACCGTAGGTGACGAGGTCGGCGATGCGGCCAGGGGCCTCGGTACAGAGGATGCGGGCGGCGGTTTCATCGACCAGTCCGGCGCCGGCGGCGATGGTATCGGCGAGATGCTCCTCGATGGAATCCAGCGAGCCAACGGCGGCCGCGATGCCGCCCTGCGCCCAGCGCGTGTTGCAATCCTCGATGGAGCCCTTGGTGAGGACGAGGACGGGGCCGAGGTGGCGGGCTTCGAGGGCGACGAACAGCCCAGAGATGCCGGAGCCGATGACGATCAGCCGGTAGTCGTTGGTTGGCCTCATCTGAGCGCTGTCTCTGCGCGAGAGGCTGGCCACAAAGACACAGAACGCCCAAAGGATCGACAACAAAGGAGCCTTCGTGTTCTTTGTGTCT
>JANXYE010000462.1 GCA_025350285.1 Chloroflexota bacterium | reverse complement strand
CGTTCGGGCGCCATGACCATGTGGGAGCCTCCTGGGCTATGCGAGTCCGTGTTGAGCGGAAGTCTAACGAGGCGGGCGTGAGATTGCACGGCGGAGACGCGAGGGGAAAGACGAGAGACGAGAGGGGTGCGACTCAGAGTTTTGCAGGGAGCTACTCAATCGCTGCCCTGGCACAGAACCGCGGCGGATTGCACGCGCAAAACCTTGAACCGCACCCGGAAGAGAGTGACGCCGGACGGATGCGTGCTTCACGATTATTCTGGAGGGCCGTAACCTGAGGTGACACCGAGCCGCAGCCCCGCCTTGCGCCTTCTGGCGGGCCTCGGCACCCTAGGCGGCCCATGCAAGCGACCGCCGTCACCGTCCGTGTCCCGGCCACCAGCGCCAACCTCGGCGCCGGGTTCGATTGCCTTGGCCTGGCCTTGGACCTGTTCGCCTCGATTACCGTGACCTTCGGCCAGCGCGAACTGCCGCCGACCGAGGACGTGGGCGAAAAGATGGTGCTTACCGCCGTCCGCCACTTCTACCAGCGTCTCGATAGGCCCATGCCACCCGGCGTGCGGGTGCGCTACAACGTCTCGATTCCGCTTGGGCGCGGGCTGGGCGCGAGCGCGGTGGCCCGCGTGGCCGGCGTCATGGCCGCTAACGAGTTCGAACGATCTCCTCTCGACCTGGATGGCTGCATGGCGATCGCCGCCGACCTCGAAGGGCACGGCGACAACGCCTGCCCGGCCGCGTTCGGCGGGATGCGCGTCTGCGTGACGAGGGATGGCCGCTATCTCCATGCTCCCTGCGCCTATCCAAAGGATGTGGCGATGGCCATCCTCATCCCGGACCACCCGATGCCAACCAAGGAAGCGCGCAAGGCGCTGCCCGACGGTTATTCCCGAGCGGACGCCGTCCACAACCTCGGGCGGTCGGCGCTCTTCGTGGCGGCGATGGCGGCGAACCAGGTCCATCTGCTGGACGAAGCGACCAACGACGCTATCCACCAGCGGCAGCGCGCGCCGCTCTTTCCACCGATGTTCGACGTGTTCGATGCGGCGAAGGGGGCGGGCGCGCATGCGGCCTGGTTGAGCGGCGCCGGCAGCAGCATCGCCGCTATCTGTCCGGAGGCGCTTGGCCGCCAGGTCGCGACGGCGATGTTCGACCGGGCGTACGCGGCCGGCTACAGCGGGCGCTCGCTGGTGACGCACATCGCCGCCCAGGGGGCGCAGGTTTCGAAGATCGAACTGGTAGACTGACGAGGAGCGCGCCGTGTCCATCCGCCCCGCCATCCCCGCCGACCTCGACACGATCATCGAGTTGGTCCACGGCCTGGCCGACTACGAACGCGAGCCCGAGGCGGTGGTGCTCGACCGCGACGAGTTCGCGGCGCACCTCTTCGGCCCCCGCCCCTACGCCGAGGTGCTGATGTGCGAGACCGAGAGCGGCGAAAGCGCCGGGTTCGCGCTCTACTTCCACAACTTCAGCACCTGGACCGGCAAGCCGGGCATCTGGTTGGAGGACCTGTTCGTGCGGCCAGAGTTTCGTGGGCGCGGCTACGGCAAAGCGCTGCTGGTCGCGCTCGCGGGCATCGCGGTCGAGCGCGGTTGCGGGCGGTTCGAATGGTCGGTGCTGGATTGGAACGAGCCCTCGATCGCGTTCTACCGGGCGCTGGGGGCGGTCCCGATGGATGAATGGACGACGTTCCGGGTGACCGGGGACGCGCTGACCGCGTTGGCTGGCGCGAACTGAAGGGGATTGGCTACTTCGGGATGGCGAAGCCTTCGCCGTCGATGCGGAACTCGTCGCCATCCGCCGCGACCACCGAAGTCGCGTCCAGCGGCGTCACCCCGATACCCCAGCCCCGAGCGGGCAATGAGGGCGGGCTGGCGATGTCGATGCCCGCCAGGAGCGAGCCGTCGCGCCCGTACCCGAGCGTCTGCACGCGGTAGGCCGAGGCCGAAAGCGGCGCGTTCTCCTTGTTGTAAAGGAAGCTGAGCAGCAGGGAAGGCGCGCTCGCGTCCGCCACCTGGCCACCACTTGAAGTGGAATTGAATGGTCCGAAGAAGTCGTCGAACGCTTTTTGGCACTCAGGGCTCAGCTGGTCTCCTTCAATTTCCGGGAAGCCGAGCGCGAGTTCGAAAAAGTGCTCCTGATCTTCCTTGGAGCAGGGGTCTGGCTTGGCCGCCGGCTTCGCCTTGACCGTACCTAAGTCCAGCCGGCCCGTTGGAGTCCCGACCTGGGCCGCGCTTTGCCCGCCGGCCGAGAGTACTTTGTCGAACGTGAGGCCGGGAGGCGCCGTGGGAATCGCGGCGAGCAGCGGCGCACACGAGTTTCCGGAGTAAATGCCCGATTCACGGAGGGTGAAAGCCATGACCGCCGCCCCCTTGAACTGCACCCGGAATTGCGGCAAGAACGCCTCCTGAGGCGAATTGTTGCAGACGTTCGCCACCAGGTGGAGCACGCCGTCGGCCGTGTAGAGGCTGCGGACCGAGGCGAAGGAGAGGCCCGGCGGGAGCCCCGCCCCAGGCGGTCGATCGCTGCCCGCGTTGACCTCCGGCACGCCCGAGCAGGAACTGGGGATAAAGAGGTTGCCGGACAAGCTTCCGCCAGCCGCGAGCGGGCTGCCATCCTGGAGAAATTCGAGCGCGAACGGGTCTGTGCAGCCTAGGCCGTTGAGGCGCCCCGCTATCCGCGGCAGGGCCGCCGGCGCGTCGCCACTATTGCGGACCGTGTAGGGCACGCTCACGCCGCCATCGAGGAACGTGGGTACTCCCCGCTTCAGCTCCAGCACCGGGACGGCGCCAGTCACGGGCGTGAAGTGCGCCACGGCGATCAGGACTTTACCGATCTGCGCAGCGCTCAAAGGCGTGAGCGCGACGAACGGGCTGCCCTGACCCGGCTGGATGAGGCCGAAGTCCGCACGGAAACTGGACGTGCCAATGAGCGTGCCATCTTTGCCAATGAACAGCGCGCCCATCGAAACATCGCCCGCGATGGCTGTGCAGTGACTGATGACCG
>JANXYE010000444.1 GCA_025350285.1 Chloroflexota bacterium | reverse complement strand
CCTCCGTTCGCTCACTCCACGATGCTGACCGCCCTGTTTTTGGGACTCGTGCTTATCACGTTGCTTCTTCCTCGATCGATCGGCATCGCTGTCGCGGCTCCGGCCGGAATGGGGCTCCCCTTCTCGCCCTCTTCCGGAGCGTGGGATATTACGAGCGGATACAACGCTGGCGACCATGTTGGGGGCACACGATACGGGCTCGATTTCGGCCGCAGCGCTGGAGCGACTACGGCTGGCCAGTCTGTGCAATCACCTGTGAGCGGCACGATCGTTTCTAGCCCATATTCCTGCTTCGCCGCCAAGACGAGCGGAGGTGTGAGCGGCCAAGGCATCTATATCCGGCTTGATGGTGCCAGCTATCAGTCGAAGCAGGTGTATCTCCAGCTGTGCCACATTTCCGGGCTGAAAATCTCGGCCGGGACTGTGGCTCGGGGCCAAGATCTCGGGACGGTCGCGAACGACAACTGGAACTCCCACATTCACCTCGCTCTGGTTGCCGACTCGTCGTCACCAAGCAGCAGTCAACGAATCTCCGTCCCATTCACGGGCGACTTCTCCTTCGATGCGGGGAAATACGACTTTGCTCCATCATCCAGCACCGGCGCTTACGAATGCGCTCTTGGGTACTCGTCCGGATGCGGCCTGATTTCGTCGGCGCCTGCATCGGCCTCCCCCGCCACGATGACGAGCCCCGCGCCCGGTTCGACCTTCTCGGGCGCCAGTGTCACCTTCACGCGCAACAACGGCTCCGGGGCGAATGCATGGTTCCTCGGGGTTGGTTACGCGCCGGGCGCTGGCGAAATCCTTTGGGACTGGTTCCCCAACGCGTCCCTGACGGTCACCGTTCCGGCGGATGGCCGCCAGGTCTATGCCCGGCTGTTCTCGCTCATCAACGGAGCCTGGCAGGCCAACGACTACACCTACCGGGCCGCGACAGCTGTTAGCTACACGAAGGCTTCCATGACCTCGCCGTCGAATGGTTCGACGCTGGGCGGAAGTTCGGCGAGCTTCTCGTTCAGCGCGGGCAGCGGGGCGACTGGCTACTTCCTCTACATGGGCAGGTCCCAGGGGGCGAACGACATCTTTGCCAGTGCGGTCTCGTGCTGCTCACAGAACGTGGGCGGCCTTCCGACCGACGGCTCGACTGTTTGGGCGCGCCTCTGGACGAACCTTCCGACGGGCTGGCAATTCAGCGACTACAGCTACCGGGCCGCAACGGCGTCCACACGCACCGAGGTCATCGTCGATGACACCTCCAGCGGCTTCGTCCGCGGAGGGAACGCCTCCTACTGGTACCAGGCGTCCATCGGTTACAACAGCCACATGTGGTGGACCTACGTCCGCCAGTCCGGCGTCGATGACTGGGCCAAGTGGACCCCTCGGCTTACCGGCGCCGGGAACTACGAAGTCTTTGTCTTCATCCCTCGGGACAATGCCACCTCCACCAACGCCGGCTACCGTGTCCACCACAACGGAGGCGACGACGGCCGCCGCATCAATCAGAGCCCGTACTACGACCAGTGGGTCAGCATCGGGACCTACTACTTCAACGCGGCCAGCGACGAGTATGTGTTCATGGGTGATGAGACGTACGAGACGAGCGGAAGCCGCAAAATCGGGTTCGACGCAGTGAAGTTCGTTCCAAGGTAGCCCGCGATGGGGCGGCGGTCCTACCGCTCCGCCGCCCACGCCTTCGCTTCGGGCGAGGCGACCCAGTGGAGGGCGTTCTCCACGAACTTCCGGAAGGCCGGGTTGGCGTAGGCCGGCGGACCATCGCCGCAGTCCATCGCCACCACCGGGCTCTTCCGCGTCCGTTTCGCCCAGGCGATCAGGTTGCTGCCATCCGCGTGGGTCCAGTTCGCCTTCTCCGCCGCCGGGGCGAGCGGTGGCGGGTTGAAGTTCGCCTGGGTGAACGCGTAATCGCTGCGCAGCAGAGGGACGATGTCTGGGTCCGATTCGAACCCGGCGGTCTTCAGGTAGATTTCGTCCTCGATTTCGAATCCGTCGCCGAGGCCCGCCAGCACTGGATGGCCCGGCGTCGCCGGCGAAAGGAAGTGCCTGGCGTTGCGCTCCGGCTCGCCCGCTCCTCCGCGGTAACCGGAACCTGGGACCATCCCCCCGCGCAGCACGCCCTCCTGAAGCATGAACGAGCCGCCGCTGATCTCCCGCCAGAGCGGCCACTCCGGCCACTGCACGAGCGCATGGTTCGAAAGCACGAACCCGACTCCCGCGTCCAGGGCGGCCTCGATGCTCCGCCGGTAATCGGCCGATGGCTGGCTGGCGCCGTCGCCGCCATCGCGTGGGATGCCCCACATGTCGTAGAAAAACACCGCTTCGTACGCCGAGAGGTTCTCCGGCCGCAGCAGCACCTGCGCGGCTG